>DASZGZ010000178.1:0-16331 GCA_035938355.1 Acidobacteriaceae bacterium | reverse complement strand
TTCTTCTGGGGCGGCGTGTCGGTGGTGCTGTCGAACGCGATCTGGATCCTGTTTCCGCAGGTATTGCGCATCGCGATTGACGACCTGAATCATGGGGTGACGCAGCAGAAGATCATGCGCTATGCGGCGCTGCTGGTGGCGGTTTCGCTGGCCAAGGGCGTCTTCCTCTTTCTGACGCGCTGGATCATTATCGGCATTTCCCGTGACATTGAGTTCGATCTGCGCAACGATCTCTTCCGCCAACTGGAAAGGCAATCGGCCGGCTACTATGCCGAGCACCGCACCGGCGACATCATGGCGCGCATGACGAACGACCTGAACGCGGTGCGTCAACTGCTGGGGCCGGCGATCATGTACAGCGCCAACACCGTCTTGTTCTCGATTGGCGCCGTCATCTTTCTGCTGCGCATCAGCCCGTTTCTGACGCTGGTGGCGCTGGTACCGCTGCCGCTGGCGAGCGTCCTGGTGCAGACGATGGGCCGGAAGATTCACGAACGCTTCGAACGCATTCAGGCGATGTTCTCGGAGATTTCCGCACAGGCGCAGGAGAACTTCTCCGGCGCGCGGCTGGTGCGGGCGTTTGCGCAGGAAGA
Source organism: Acidobacteriaceae bacterium (assembly GCA_035938355.1). GTDB lineage: Bacteria > Acidobacteriota > Terriglobia > Terriglobales > Acidobacteriaceae > KBS-83. Next base: position 15,738 of record DASZGZ010000178.1, on the reverse strand, counting down.
GGCGCAGATTGCCTCATTCGAAACGGCGAACCGCGAGAATGTGCGCCGCGGATTGCGGCTGGTGCAGCTGATGGGCATGCTGTGGCCGACGCTCGAATTCATCCTGGGGCTGTCGCTCGCGATCACCCTGCTGGTGGGCGGCCATGAGGTGCTGACGAGCCGCATCTCGGTGGGCCAGTTCGTCGCCTTCAACACCTACATGATGATGCTGACGTGGCCGGTGATCGCGCTGGGGTGGGTGGTGAACCTGGTGCAGCGCGGCACGGCTTCGGTGATCCGCATTCACGAATTGATGACGGACAAGCCGACGATCGACGATGCAGCGGCGGACACAACGCTGGGGCCGGAGACGCGACTGAAGGGCAAGATCGAGTTCCGGCATCTGAATTTCGCCTACACGGATACGGACGGCAAGCCGGTAGAGGTACTGCACGATATCAACCTGGAGATACCGGCGGGGACGAGCCTGGCTCTGGTGGGGCCGACGGGCTCGGGCAAGTCGACTATGGTGGGGCTGATGGCGCGAATCTATGACGTCAATCCTGTCGACACTGCGCCAGGAGGCACGGATCCGGGCACGGTGCTGATCGATGACCGGCCGGTGCGGGATTACCCGCTGGCGACGCTGCGGGCGAATATTGGTTTCGTGCCACAGGAGACGTTCCTGTTCAGTGAATCGATCCGGGAGAACATCGCCTTTGGCGCGCCACACGCTTCGACCGAGGATGTGCTGGCGGCGGCCGAGGTGGCGCATATCCGTCGCGAGTTCGAGGAGTTTCCTCATGGGATGGACACCGCGGTGGGCGAGCGAGGCATCACGCTCTCCGGCGGCCAGAAGCAGCGCACGGCGATTGCGCGCGCAGTGGTGCGGGATCCCGCGATTTTGGTGCTGGACGATGCGTTGGCCAGCGTGGACACCGACACGGAAGAGACGATCCTGCGGCAACTGCGCGAAGTGATGCGCGACCGCACAACGATCTTTATCTCTCATCGCATCTCGACGGTGCGACACGCGGACAGAATCGCGGTATTGGTGGGCGGCCGGATCGCGGAACTGGGCACGCATGAGGAGCTGCTGTCGCTGGGGCACTTCTACGCAAGCCTGTACGAGAAGCAGCTGCTCGAAGAAGAGTTGGCCGTCGCCGGGGACTGACCGTCCGGGTAAACGCGCCGGCGGCGCGAGTTGTGGGACTCGCTCCCTTTGGTCGCTCGCGTCTGGTTCCATGTGTGACTCGGCTTTATCCCACATCCCTTCGTGACTGGAACCTGGACTTGCCGTCCCAAAACAATCGCGTCAGTGCTCGTACTGCTGGGTTCCGTTTCGTGGGCAATTGGGTTGAGTCCCAGATCCCAACACGGGAGGTGGGAGAGCTGATTCGTTGGCACTGCATACGCCCTGCAAGTTCTTCGCTTCGCTCAGAACGACGCTTTAAGAGACGAAGCAGACCATCGCGGTCAGGCAATCCATGCGGGGGCCGCGTTGTCGTTCTTTTCCGATGGCCGGATGGGGACGGTCTTTGTGAGCTGCTCCTGCCTTGTCTGCAAGTCGAGCGGAAGCATGGAGAGCGTGGCAGGATCCTGAGCGGCCACTTTCCATGCTTCGCGGACGTTGCGAACTTCTCGCGCTGTGTCCATAAAGAGCTGACGCGATGCGCTTGCGGAGGCGCGCAGCACGTCGGCGAAGACGGCGGTGTAGAAGTCGCTGAGCCGCTCGGCCGAGGCGCCGCCGGCGTCCATGCGCAGGCTGGCCTGGAGGTGGATGACGATGTTGAGAGCCCGGCGCGCGGCCTCCCGCCGCGCGGCCTCGTCCCGCGCCTCGCAGGCGTCCGCAGCCTGGGTAAGAAATCGCTGCAAGCCGTCGTAGAGGGCGACGATGAGTTGCACGCCGTTTGCGCTTTCGATTGCTGCCTGATGGTAGTGTCGCATCGCGAGTCCTTTAGCCGTTCTGGCTCTGGTTGAAGCCGGTGATGGCGGAATAGATTTCGTTGACCATATTGAGCTGCATAGGAATCTCCTGCAGCGTCTGGTTGGCCGCATTCAATTCCGTGGTGAGATTGGTCTGCTGCGTGGCGATGCGGGCGTCCATGGTGCTGATGGTGCTGTTGAGATTGGTTTCCGCCGTGCTGTTGGCACTCTGAGCCTGGGTAAGGATGCTTTTGGTTGAGCCGGTACCCGCGTTGTTGACGGCCTGCTCGAGGTTCAGACCGAAGCTATTGGTGTTTTGAAAGAGCGTCTGTACTCCGGCGAAGTTGGAATTGAGCGTGGCGGTGAGCTGATCGGTATTCAGCGAGAGCGTGCCATTGCTATTGAGCGAAAGGCCGATCTGCGTCGGTGATGTGAGTGAGGTGCCGGAAGGGGTGGTAAACGCGCTCGAGAGCATCTGCTGCAACTGCGAGATGATCGGTGAACCGAAGAGGGGGTCTGCCTTGCCGGTTGCGTCCTTGCCCTCCTGGGCGGAGAGCGCAGAGACGACCGCGTTGTAATCCTTGACCATGGTTGAGAGCGCGGTGGTGACTGAAGCGGTGTCGTTGACGATCTGGACCTGTACAGGGTTGGCAGAGAGTCCGAGCAACTGCATGGTGACGCCGGAGATAGCGCCTGTGATGGTGTTGGTGGCGCTCGTGGTCTGGATGCCGTCGACGGTGAACTGAGCGTCCTGGCTCGGCTGACCGGCGATGAGTGAGACCGCATTTCCGGTAGTGGTGTCGCTGAGCGCGCTCGAGTCGATGCTGATCTGGCCGGCGGCGCCGCTGGTCTGGCTGATGAGCGAAAGGCGTGAGCCGCTCGTATCCGTGACAACGCTGGCCGTGATACCGATCCCGGCCTGGTTGATGGTGGCGGCGAGGCCGGCGATGGTGGCGTTCGCAGGATCGACCGAGACGGTCTGCGAGCTGCCGCTGCCGATATGGAAGGTGAACGATCCGCTCAGGGTATCGTTGGCGGCAACGGAGCTGGAGGCTTCGGTCGAGGTCTGCGCCAGTTGCTGCACGGTCACGGTATGACTGCCGGCGGAAGCGGTGGTGGTAGCGGAGAGCAGCGCGAGCGTATTCGTATCCGAGCTGGAGCCTTGTTTGCCGGAGAGGATACCGGCGGGATCGGTGAGGGCGCTGATGTCGTTGGAGAGCGTGGAGAGCAGGCTGCCGAGATTGGAGATGACTGTGTCCTGCGACTGCAGCGCCGTGAGCTGATTTTTGTAGGGTGTCTCGGTTGCCTGCAACTGCGTCACCATCTGGGTGACTGTGCTCGCGACATTGATGCCCTGGCCACTGGTAGGCGAACCGAAGCTGAGGCCGATTGTTCCCATGCTGTGCTCCCAGTCGAAGTACGAAATGGCAGTGGTGCCAAAAAAAAGCGGGTGGCCTGCCCTGGAGCGCTTTTCCTGCTGCTGCGAGAGAGCGGAGACCTTCCCGGTGTGACCCTCCCGGAGGAGAGCTACGTCAGCATCTGAAAAACGCTCCACCACCCGCGGAAAAGGGGATGGAGGTGGATGGAGAATCGCTTCGGCGAGCGCGCAAAAGACGCGGCTACGCGCCCGCCGAGGGCGATGACGACTGGCTACTACTGCAACAGCTTGGTGACGGCCTGCTGGGTGCTGTTGGCCTGCGCCAGCGCGCTGATGCCGGTCTGGGTCAGGATCTGGAACTTCGACAGCTCCGACGTGGCCTTGGTGTAGTCCGTGGCCATGATGGAGTTCGAGGCCGACGCCAGGTTCTCGCTCTGCGTCGTCTCAACGCTCGCCATGGAGTTCAGCGTGTTGATCTGCGAGCCGAGGTAGCCGCGCTGCGCAGCCACGCCGCTGATGGCGTTGGTGATGGCCGTCAGCGCCGCTTGTGCCGCTGCGGTGGCGGCTGCAGGGGTGGCGCCGGTGAGGCTCGTCGTGCTCAGATCGACGCTGGTGCCAACGGTGTAGGTGATGGCGTTTCCGGCGCCGGTTGCGATTGTGCCGCCGGAGTCACCCACCTTTGCGCTGGAGAGTGCCGCAATGCTCAGCGTGTCCGTCGAAGTGCCGGTAGCCGTACCGTCGCTGGTGTAGATGGAGAAGCTTGCCGGCGTAGTGGCCGAGCCGAAGACGGCCTGGCCGTTGTAGGTCGTCGCAGCGCCAATATTGTTGATCTCGGCCAGGATGGATTGATACTCCTGGTTGGCCGCTCCCGACTGCGATGTGTTCAGCGTGCCGTTGCCGGCTTCAGTGGCCAGCGTCACCGCACGGTTGAGCAGGTTGTTGACCTGCGAGAGCGCGCCATCGGCGGTCTGCAGCAGGCCCACGCCCAGGTTCACGTTGCTGGCGGACTGGGTGAGCGCAGACTGGTTGGCCTGCAGGCCGTTGGCCAACGAGAGGCCGGCGGCATCGTCCGCGCCGGAGTTGATGCGCGAACCGGAAGAGAGCTGCGTGAGCACGTTCTGCAGGCTGGCCTGCGTGTTGCTCAGGTTATTCGCGGCATAGGTTGCAGCGATGTTGTTCAACACACCCATTGACATAAGCTTCGGCTCCTGTTGGTCCTGAAGTGGGGCTCCTGGATCACGTCGTGCCCGTGGACACCGTGTGAAGGGAACCGTTTCCTAACTGGAGCATTTATCGGCAGGAGGGCAGGCAACTTTATGCCCATCCGCAAGGAAGCTTTCATTAGAGGTTACTTATCGGCTGCTGCACCCACGCCGAGCACCTTGACGATGACGCGCTTAGTGCGCTGGCCGTCGAACTCGGCATAGAAGATGCGCTGCCAGGTGCCGAGGTCGAGATGGCCGCCGGTGACGGGCAATGTGGTCTCGTGGTGCAGCAGGAGGGCCTTCAAGTGGGCGTCGGCGTTGTCTTCGCCGGTTTGGTGATGGCGGTACTCGGGTTTTGCCGGCGCGAGTGTTTCCAGCCACTCACCAATGTCATGGATGAGGCCGCTCTCGTTGTCGTTGACGTAGATGGCGGCGGTGATGTGCATGGGCGAGACGAAGCACAGTCCGTCGTCGACGCCGCTTTCGCGAACGAGGCGCTCGACCTCCTCGGTGATGTGGACCATCTCATAGCGCTTGCGGGTGTGCATCTCGAGATATCTCGTGTGGGTACGCCAACCACAATTGCTGGTGACGGTCGCGGGCTGCTTTGCCATGTGCTGTGCTCCGGGAAGATGATCTTGATTGTGTGATGCCGCGGGGAAACCAGAACGCTCAAGCAAACGCCGCACCTTCGCGCGAGGCGGCGATGCTTCGTGCAATGTATGAGCGGCTGGCGGAGACATATGGGCCGCAGCACTGGTGGCCAGGCGAGACGCCGCTCGAGATCACGCTGGGAGCGTATCTGACACAGAATACGGCGTGGCGCGCGGTGGAGCGGTCGCTAGGGAATCTGCGGGAGCGCGGCCTACTGGACAATTCGAGCGAGCACGCGGTGCTCGCGGCAGGGCTCCTGGCGACACCGGAGGAAGAGCTGCGCGTGCTGCTGCGGCCGTCCGGATATATGGTGCGGAAGACGTCGGCGATTCGGGCATTTCTTGGCTTCCTGTTTGCCGACGCAGGCGGGTCGTTCGAGCGGCTGGCCGCGATGCGTACCGAGGTGCTGCGGCCGAAGCTGCTGGCGTTGCCGGGCGTGGGACCGGAGACGGCGGACGCGATCCTGCTCTACGCGCTGGGGCACGAGGCGATGGTCGTGGATGAGTACCTGCGGCGGGTGACGGTGCGGCATGGCCTGGTGGCGGAGCGATCGAGTTATGAGGCGATACAGAGGCTGGCGTGGAGTGCCTTTGCCGGTGAGCGCGGCAAGCAGCGCGCGCGGCATGCGAATGAGTTTCATGCGCTGATCGTCATGGTGGGCAAGCAGCACTGCAGGCCGAAGCCGCGATGTGCTGGATGTCCGCTGGCCTGCTTCCCTGCTTTGCTGCCGGAGCGGAGCATCTAGACATTTCATGCACTGGATGATCGAGATCGGGCGAGCGCTCACGATGGGCGCCATGATGGGCTGGCAGATGCTGTGGGCGCTCATCCTGGGCTTCGGGCTCTCCGCCGTGGTGCAGGCGACGGTCTCGCGGGAGAAGATCGCGAAGCTGATGCCGGATGGCGGGCCGCGCTCGATTGCGATTGCGACGGGACTGGGCGCGGCTTCCTCGTCGTGCTCCTACGCGGCGGTGGCGATTGCCAGGACGCTCTTTCGCAAGGGAGCGGATTTTCGTGCGGCGATGGCATTTGAGTTTGCTTCGACCAACCTGGTCTTCGAGCTGGGGCTTTCGCTGATTGTGCTGGTGGGCTGGCGGTTTGCCGCGGCGGAGTTTGTGGGCGGCCCGGTGATGATCGTGCTGCTGGTTGTGCTGCTGAATCTGTTCTTCGGCAAGCGGCTGGTGGAGGCAGCGCGCCGGCAGGCGGATCGTGGGCTGCTGGGGCGGATGGAGGGACATGCCGCGATGGACATGGCCGCCCAAGGCGACACATGGCTGACGCGGCTGCGCTCGCCGCAGGCGTTCACCGCCGTCAGCCACATCTTCGTGATGGAGTGGGCTGCTGTGCTGGGCGACATAGTGCTGGGGCTAGTGCTAGCCGGCTGCATTGCAGCATGGGTGCCGGCGGCGCTCTGGCAGCGGTTCTTTTTGGTCGGACATCCGGCGCTAGCGCGGTGGTGGGGACCGCTGGCCGGGCCGCTGGTGGCGCTGGTGTCGTTTGTGTGCTCGGTGGGCAACGTGCCGCTGGCGGCTGTGCTGTGGCAGCACGGGCTAAGCTTCGGAGGCGTGATCGCGTTTCTCTTCGGCGACCTGATCATCCTGCCCATCGTGAACATTCACCGCAAATACTATGGCTGGCGCGCAGCGCTGGTGCTGCTGGTGTTGTTCTATGCGGCCATGGCGGGCGCGGCACTGGTGGTGGAGTGGCTCTTTTTTGCGCTGCACCTGACGCCACACGAGCACGTCGCGGAAATGGCGATGGAGATGGCTTTCCGCTGGGACCACACGGCCGTCTTGAATATCGTCTTCCTTGCGATTGCGGCAGTGCTGCTATGGCGTTTCTTCGGTTCCGGCGGCGCGGGTATGCTGCGGCATATGAATGAGCCGGTCGGAGACGGTGGCCACGGGATGCACCATGCTGCGCATGATCATGGAGCGATGCATTGAGCGTGCCACGGTTGCGGGAGACGATCTATGTTGCCAGCTCGAATGCGGGCAAGCTGCGCGATTTTGCCGTGGCTGCGGCGGTCTTCGGCGCGGAGATCGCGGTGTTGCCGCGACTCGAGGAGATTCCCGCGCCCGCGGAAGATGGCGCGACCTTCGAAGCCAATGCGCGGCTCAAGGCGGAGGCCTACAGTCGCGCTCGGCCGGGACTGCTGGTGCTGGCGGATGATTCGGGGCTGGAGGTGAATGCGCTGGGCGGTGCGCCGGGGGTGCGGTCCGCTCGCTATGCGGAGGATGCCGGATTTGGCGCGGAGAGCGGGGCTCCGGTTGATTTGCGGAACAATCATTATCTGCTGGATCAGCTTCGAAGGCGCGAGGCGGCGCAGCCTTGGGCGGCTCGATATCGGTGCGCGCTGGCGCTCGCGCGCGATGGCGTGACGCTGCGGACGGCCTATGGCACGGTGGAGGGCGAGATCGAGGTTGAGCCGCGTGGGACGGGCGGCTTCGGCTACGACCCCCTGTTCCGTCTGCCGGAGCTGGAGAAGACGATGGCGGAGATCGATCTCGAAACGAAACAGAGGCTGAGCCATCGCGGACGTGCCTTGGCGGCGCTGCTTGGCGGTCGCATACCAGATACATGTGAGGAGCAATGAAACAGCCCGCAATGCAACAATCGATAAAGTGACCCCAGAGTGATCGCGGCCGCGGCTTCGAGTCACTCCCGACGGTGAATGCGATGCCTATGATCAACAAGATTCTCTACCCGGTGGCCTTCTCGCCCTCGTGCACCGCCATGGGGGCTTATGTACGACGGGCGGCGGCAATGTGGAATGCGCAAGTCTCGCTGTTGCACGTCGTCGATCCGGCGAGCCACAGTGGCTTTGAACTGTACTCCCGGTCGCCGCTTGAGATTTCCGAGGAGCATCTGGCCATTGGCCGTGAACGGCTGTCTGCGTTTCTTGCAGCGGAGTTTCCTCCTGACGCGCACCCACGCATCGTCACCGCCGGGGACGCAGCGACGGAGATCGCGAGAATCGCGCGAGAAGGCAAATTCGATCTGATCGTGATGCCCACACACACCGGTTTTTTCCGGCGAATGCTGCTGGGCTCGACTACGGCAAAGGTGCTGGACGATGCCGACTGCCCGGTGTTGACCAGCACGCATGCCGAGACAATCGCGCCGCGGCCTCTGGAGCATCGGGAATGGCTATGTTCGATCGACCTGAGTGCACGTGCCGAACACATGCTGCGCTTTGCCAGCAAGGGAGCGGCGGAGGTCAACAGCCGGATGTCGATTATTTACGCGATACAAAGCGGCGATCCGGAGCTTAGCGTTCAGTTCGACCTGCAGCAACAACTGCATTCGGCCGAGCAGCAGCAGGCGATGGAGCGAATCACTGAGATCCAGCGCGCGGCTGGAACCAATGTTCCGATCCGCATCGCCATCGGTTCGGTCAAAAAGGCGCTGCTGAGCGCGGCCAGCGAATCGGATGCCGATGTGCTCTTCATCGGAAGAGGCCAGCGGGATGGCAAGTACGGCCGCCTGCGGGACCTGACCTACACCGTAATTCGCGATTCACCGTTTCCCGTCCTCAGCTTCTGACAGACCAAATGGACAACGGCACGCCGTATTCTCAGGCGCACGGCAGTCGACCGCCGCGGCGTTGATTGCCTATTGGGCGTTTCTCACGGGCAGGAAGGTCATCTACTTCGGCCGCACGGGCGAGCAGCATATTGAGGAGTTTCCGGCTGTCGGGTTCTAAAAGGCATGGTCTCCGGTTAGGGCTTGAGCCCGAAATGCATCTCGTGCAATAGTGGTTGGTTTGCCTGGCGGGTCGTTTACCCGCCGGTTTGCGCGGAGGCATTGGCTTGCGAACAATTCGTGCAGCAGGTGGACCGCAGGCCGGCCTGATCATTCGCGAAAGCGAGCCGGTAAATCTCGAGTCACCGTTCGATCAGCTCGACGGCTACCTGACCCCGAACGACCTCTTTTACGTCCGAAATCATTTCGAGGCGCCGCGGCTCGACGTTGACAGCTATGAACTGAAGATCGAGGGCGCGATCCGGCATCCGTTTGCGATAAGTATGACGGAGCTGCGGAAGATGCCCGCTGTGGCGCGCACGGCAACACTCGAATGCGCGGGGAATGGACGCGTCTTCCTTTCCCCGCACGCCGAAGGCGTGCAGTGGCAGCTCGGCGCCGTGAGCACCGCCGAATGGAAGGGCGTACCGCTGACGATGCTGCTGGAACGCGCCGACTTACTCCAAGATGCGTGCGAGATTGTCCTTGAGGGCGCCGACCGGGGGACACCGAAGCAACTGTCTATGCCTTCGGGAGAGATCTGCTACGCGCGCAGCATCGATATCGAGAAGGCAAAAGATGTATTGATCGCGTACGCAATGAACGGCGAAGATCTCACGATCGACCACGGCTTTCCCGTGCGGGCGGTAGTGCTGGGTCATTACGGCATGGCATCGGTGAAGTGGCTGACCGCGATCCGGGCGGTGACAGAGTCGTTCCAGGGCTATTGGCAGACGTCGGATTATGCGTACTGGGATGAGGTGGAAGGAAGCGCTGTGCGTCGCCCGCTGGGCGTGGCGGCATTGAAATCCGCGATTGCGCGACCGCGCATGCGGGAGCTCATTGCCGTCGGGCAGAGTTATAGAGTCTTCGGCGCGGCGTGGAGTGGCGATCTGGCCGTGGATCGGATTGAGGTTTCCACGGACGACGGTGCGACATGGCAGCCAGCAAGATTTCTTGATCCGCAGTGTCAATTTTGTTGGCGGCGGTGGGAGTTCGTATGGCAGGTGCCCGAGCAGAAAGGCACCTGCATATTGAAGTCGCGTGCGTGGGATGCCGGCGGGAACGTGCAGCCGGAGGAACATGATCGACGGTTTGGCAGCTATGTCATCCATCATACGGTTGGCATTGAAGTCATTGTGCACTGATGGAGTGTGTGAAGAGATTGCTCTCTGAACGCTCCGTACCAACTTCTCTGCTCCTTGACGGTCGTTCTCATCAACACCAATAATGATAGGTGGCCTTCCCACACCGATCCGCCGAATCCCTGAGCCTTTCTTGAGCGTCACTGGCGATCGCTGAGGCGCGTGTCCGCGCCTGGAACTGGGCTGTGCCTGTGGAAATTCGTAGCTGCGGATGAGGTGAACGATGGAAGTGACAGGTAAAACAGGGCTGGGGGCATGAGCACGAGCGCAGTGGGGGTGCGCAAGGAGCGCGCGCCGAGCTTCTGGGGGTCGACGAACGGAAAAAAGGCCGTGATGGCGGTGACCGGGGCCATCCTGTTCATCTTCGTGATCGGGCACCTGGCGGGCAATCTGCAGGTCTTCGAAGGGCCGGCGAAGCTGAATGCCTACGGCAAGCTGCTGCACGAAGTGGGCGAGCTGCTGTGGCCGGTCAGGATCCTGCTGCTCCTCTGTGTGACCCTGCACATCATCGCAACGGTGCAGCTTGCGCTCTTGAAGAAGCGCGCGCGGCCGATTGGCTATTCGGCGAAGAAGGCCATCGCCTCCTCTTATGCCTCGCGCACCATGTACTGGAGCGGACCGATTGTGTTGGCGTTCGTGATCTTCCACCTGCTGCATCTGACTGCCGGCTACATTCACCCGGGCGCCGCGTTCATCGAGGGCGATGTGTACCACAACGTGGTCGCGGGCTTCCAGGTGTGGTGGGTTTCGGTCTGGTACATCTTCGCGATCATTCTGCTGGGGCTGCACCTACGGCACGGCATCTGGAGCATGTTCCAGTCCCTGGGCATGAATCACCCGCGGCATACGCCGATTTTGAAGAGCGCAGCGTGGGTGGTCGCGCTGGCGATTGTGCTGGGATACATCTCGATTCCGATCAGCGTGATGCTGGGGGTGGTGAAATAGATGGCACTTGACTCCAGGGTCCCTACCGGAGCGATTGAGCAGGCTTGGGACAAGACGAAGTTTGATCTGAAGCTGGTGAATCCGGCAAACAAGCGCAAGCACACGATCATCGTGGTGGGCTCGGGGCTGGCCGGTGCGTCCGCTTCAGCGACGCTGGGTGAGCTGGGCTACAACGTGAAGTGCTTCTGCTTCCAGGATTCGCCACGGCGCGCACACTCGATTGCGGCGCAGGGCGGCATCAACGCGGCGAAGAATTACCAGAACGACGGCGACAGCATCTACCGCCTGTTTTACGACACGGTAAAAGGCGGCGATTTCCGTTCGCGTGAGGCGAATGTCTACCGGTTGGCCGAGATCAGCGTGAAGATCATCGACCAGTGCGTGGCGCAGGGAGTTCCGTTCGCGCGGGAGTACGGTGGCTCGCTGACCAACCGGTCGTTTGGCGGAGCCCAGGTGTCCCGCACCTTCTATGCGCGCGGACAGACAGGGCAGCAATTGCTGCTGGGCGCCTACCAGGCGCTGGAGCGGCAGGTGCATGCGGGCACGGTGGAGATGCTCGCGCGCACCGAGATGCTGGACCTGCTCGTGATCGACGGCAAGGCACGCGGCATTGTTGCGCGCAACCTGGTGACGGGCGAGATCTCGACCTACATTGCGGACGCGGTGGTGCTGGCGACCGGCGGGTACGGGAATGTCTATTACCTGTCCACCAATGCCAAGGGTTCAAATGTGACGGCAAGCTGGCGAGCGCACAAGCGCGGAGCACTGTTTGCAAATCCCTGCTACACGCAGATCCACCCGACGTGCATTCCGGTCTCGGGCGACTACCAGTCGAAGCTGACGCTGATGTCCGAGTCGCTGCGGAACGACGGGCGCATCTGGGTACCGAAGACCAAAGGCGACAAGCGATCACCGGACCAGATACCGGAGGCAGAGCGCGACTACTATCTTGAGCGGCGCTATCCGAGTTTCGGCAACCTGGTGCCGCGCGATGTGGCGTCGCGCAATGCGAAGGCTGTGTGCGACGAGGGCCGCGGTGTGGGGCCAAGCGGATTGGGCGTCTACCTCGACTTTGCGGCTGCGATTCGGCGCGTCGGCGAAGACACGATTCGCGAGCGCTACGGCAACCTGTTCGACATGTACGAGCGGATCACGGACGAGAACCCGTACAAGGTGCCGATGCGCATCTATCCGGCGATCCATTACACGATGGGCGGGCTGTGGGTGGACTACCACCTTCAGTCGACGATTCCGGGTCTCTTCGTGCTCGGAGAGGCGAACTTCTCCGACCACGGCGCGAACCGGCTGGGTGCGAGCGCGTTGATGCAAGGGCTCTCCGACGGCTACTTCATCATTCCCTACACCATCGGCAACTACCTGGCGACGAACAAGCTGGGCAAGGTGGAGGAGTCGAATGCCGAGGTACGCAACGCCGTAGCGTGCGTGAACGAGACGATCGAGAAGCTGCTTTCGATCAAGGGCAAGCGGACGGTGGATTCCTTCCACCGCGAGCTCGGCAAGATCATGTGGGAGTACTGCGGCATGTCGCGCACAGCGGAAGGATTGCAGAAAGCGATTGGACAGATCCGTGGGCTGCGCGACGAATTTTGGCAGAACGTCACCGTGCCGGGTTCTGGCGATGACCTCAACCAGAGCCTGGAAAAAGCAGGGCGCGTGGCGGACTTTCTGGAGCTGGGCGAGCTGATGTGCATCGACGCACTGGAGCGCAATGAGAGCTGCGGCGGGCACTTCCGCGAGGAGTACCAGACGCCGGATGGAGAGGCGAAGCGCGATGACGAGCACTTCTCTTATGTCGCGGCCTGGGGCTACCGCGGGCCGGGCAATCAGCCGGAGCTGAATAAAGAGCCGCTGGAGTTTGAATACGTGCACCCGAGCCAGAGGAGCTACAAGTAAATGAAACTGACGCTAAAGATCTGGCGGCAGAGGGGCCGCAAGGACAAGGGCAGATTCGTCAGCTACGCGGTGGACGATGTGAACCCGGAGATGTCCATGCTGGAGTGCCTGGACGTGCTGAACGAGACGCTGATCGAGCGCGGCGAAGAGCCTGTGGCCTTTGAGCACGACTGCCGCGAAGGCATCTGCGGCTCTTGCGGCTTCATGATCAACGGCATTCCGCACGGGCCGATGCCGGCGACGACGGTGTGCCAGTTGACGATGCGGCACTTCAAGGACGGCGAGGAGCTGGTGATCGAGCCGTGGCGTGCCGCAGCCTTCCCTTCGATCAAGGACCTGGTGGTGGACCGGCGCTCCTTCGATCGCATCATCGCGGCGGGCGGGTACATCAGCGTTTCGACCGGGAATGCGCCGGACGGCAACGCCATCCTGGTGAGCAAGGACACATCGGACCGCGCGATGGATGCGGCGGCGTGCATCGGCTGCGGAGCATGCGTGGCAGCATGCCCGAATGCATCGTCGGCGCTGTTTACCGGCGCGAAGATCGCACACCTGAGCATCCTGCCACAGGGCGAGCCGGAGCGGGATCGTCGTGCGCTGAACATGGTGGCGCAGATGAATATAGAGAACTTTGGCGGCTGCACCAACATCGGGGAGTGCACGGGCGCGTGCCCGAAGGAGATTCCGCTAGAGGTGATCGCGACCATGAATCGCGACTATATCCGCGGAAGCTGGAAGCGGCGCGACCAGGAGGTGCGGACAGTGACGCCAATGACGGAGTGGAGCACGGGGTCGAAGCTGAAGATCGATCCCCACGCTACGAGTTAAGACTGGCCGTCCCGGCCATGATTCACCTCGTTCCTAGATGGATGGGCGGGGAGGTGGCAGGTTGTCCTTTGCTACACACGGAGTCCATGAACGCTGCCGGCAGTTGCGCTCGGTTCGGATGACGAGGCGGCTGGGTGATAGCGGCACGAAGAAAAGCCCGCCAGCGAGCGCGAGGCTTTTCATTTGGTGCGGATATCGCGGCAGCTATTTGGGGAAGGTCTTTCCGACTTCGCCCTTATGCTGACGTTTCATCCCGCGGCGAGCCATCTGGTCTGCGGTCCTCTTCAAGCGGTCGTGTTCCCCGCGCTCTTGTGTTGGTTTGCTTTGCGTGTCCGAAGGCGGCGGGGGTGTGGGGTCCTTCTTGGTGGGTTCCATTTGATACACCTCTCCTTCTGATGGGATGGGCCCGCCTAGCCGCGGGTTGTCCTTTGCTACACTCGGATTCCATGAAGCTGCCGGCAGCCGCCCTTCTACTGATTGCCACCTCTCTCATCGCGCAGGACGCCTCCCAGACAACGCCGCACCGGCAAGCCACCAGGACCATGACAACTGCCTCCTACGCACCTGACTTTTTTATCGACACGCATGCCGACACGACGCAGCGCATGCTGGATGAACATTACGATCTGGCTGAGCCGCTGAACGGTGGCCATGTGAACTTCGAAGCCGCAAAACAGGGCAAGCTGGGCGCGGAGTTCTTTTCTATCTGGGTCGAGCCGCAGTTTTATCAGGGACGCTACGCGCGACGCACGCTGGAGCTGATCGACGCGGTGCACCAGGCGGCGCTGAAGCATCCGGACAAGATGATGATGGCCTACTCGGTGGCGGACATCGAGCGGGCGCACCGCGAGCACAAGCTGGCGGCGCTGATGGGGATCGAAGGCGGCCATTCGATTGAGAACTCGTTCGGGCTGCTGCGCGATTATTACCGGCTGGGCGTGCGTTATATGACACTGACCTGGTCAAACTCGAATGACTGGGCGGATTCCTCCGGCGACTATACGGACCCGACTGTGCACCACACGGAGGAGGGGCTGACGGAGTTCGGCAAGGACGTGGTCTACGAGATGAACCGTCTGGGCATGATGGTGGACATTTCGCACGTGGCGGACAAAACCTTCTATCGGACGCTGATCCTGACGCGCGCGCCGGTGATTGCGTCGCACTCCTCGGCACGCGCGCTGACCAATCATCCGCGAAATATGACGGACGACATGCTGCGGGCGCTTGCCGTGAATGGGGGTGTGGTGCAGGCGAATTTCTTCTCCGCGTTTGTCTCAGAAGACTGGCGCAATGCCTGGGAGGCGCAGAAGCCGGAGCGCGAGGCAGCGGAGAAGGCGGCCGAGGAGAAAGCCAAGGCGGAGGGCAAGCCGTGGGTTTATGGCCAGGAGGAAGCCATGGATCATGAGTTCGCGGCGAAGATTCCGCGGCCGCCGCTGAGCGCGCTGATCGATCACATCGACCACATGGTGAACGTGGCAGGCATCGATCACGTCGGGATCGGATCGGATTTCGATGGGATTCCGTCGGCGCCTGAGGGCATCGATTCCGCGGCGGACCTGCCGAAGATCACGGCGGCACTGAAGGCGCGGGGCTATAGCGAGGCGGACTGCCGGAAGATCATGAGCGGCAATTTGCTGCGGGTCTTTGCCCAGGTGGAGAAGGTGAGCAAGCAGTTGCAGGCGCAGGAGAAGGGGCGGCCGAAGATCATGGACACGCAGCCCTTCCATAAGTAGACGAGTGCAGTCGATCTTCCCCCATTAGGAGCGCGGTCGGTAGTCCAAATGAGGTACGTGGGGGCGAGATGAAGCGATGGATTGGTGTTTCGTTTGTGTTGGGCGTGCTTCTGGGTGTCGGCTTCGTGCGTTCGCAACAAGGCGCGACTGGGACGCAGCGCATCGTGCAGTTCGAGAATGACGATGTGAAGGTGTGGAAGTCGGTCGTCGTTCCGCATGCGCCGCTGACGATGCATCGCCACGAGCACGGACGGGTGATCATCGCGCTGAAGGGTGGCACGATG
>DASZGZ010000177.1:0-3966 GCA_035938355.1 Acidobacteriaceae bacterium | reverse complement strand
GTGTTCCGCAGCTTCCCAATCTCGACTGGGGGCCGGCGGCCACGGACATTCGCCACATCGCATCCATCAACGGCTCCTGGGAACTTCCTTTCGGCCGCGATCACCGCTTCGCTTCGAACGTCGGCTCTCTAGCCGACCGCGTTGTCTCTGGCTGGACAGTATCGGCCATCTCCAACCTGCAGTCTGGCTTTCCCTTCACTCCGCAGCTCGGTTACAACCCAACCGGCTCCGGCGACACGCGCAACCCGGTGCGACCGGATATCAACCCGAACTTCCACGGCTCGCTCTATGCCGGCGGATCGACCTCCTCGCGCGCGAATCAGTTCTTCAACCCTGCGGCATTCCTCGCGCCGGCCGCTGGTGCTGTAGGCAATCTGCGACGCGACACGCTCACCGGCCCAGGTTTCGCGAACCTCGACTTCTCCCTGGCAAAGTCCACCACCATCCACGAGCGCCTGCATGCGCAGTTCCGCGCGGAGTTCTTCAACGTGCTCAATCACACCAACCTGATGACGCCGAATCCGGTTGTCTTCAGCACCGGCCCCCAGCAGAGCACAAGTGCCGCCACTCGGACGCAACCCGCCGTCCTCAGTCCAACCGCCGGCGTTGTCACCGCTGCAGCCACCAGCCGCCAGATCCAGTTCGGGGTGAAGCTGCTCTTTTAAAAGCATGCCGCAAAAAGTAGGCGTGAGGATTTCCTCCTCACGCCGCCAGGTTGCATTGAACTCGGTCTGCCGTCTGATCGTGGCTGACGGACTACGTCGCTGGACTCAGCCCAAACGTCCCATCCGTCCCGCGCGATAGTCCTCGACCGCCTGATGGATCTCTTCGCGCGTATTCATTACGAAGGGCCCGTAGCTCTCTACCGGTTCGAGTATCGGCTCACCGCTCAGAATCAGCAGTTGTGTGTCTGCCTTCGCCTCAAGCGTCACACTGTCGCCCTCCTCCGTCAGCGGAGCAATCAGCGCCTCGCCGCTGAGGTGATCCATGCCATTCAACAGGACGTCACCCTTGCGTAGAACCACTGCGGCATTGTGTCCATCTGGGAGGGGAAGTTCAAAGCGCTCGCCCGCTTTCAGGATCACATCGAAGATGTTCATCGGCGTGAAGGTCCTGGCCGGCCCTAGCCGCCCCAGCAACTCGCCTGCGATGACCCGCGCGTGTCCGCCGCCTTCGAGCTCGATCACCGGTATCTGCGCCTTCGTGATCGCCTGGTAGCGGGGCTCGGACATCTTCTGCGCCTTGGGCAGATTTACCCACAGCTGCACCATCTCGAAGACGCCGCCATTCTTGGTGAACTCCTCCTCGTGCAGCTCCTCGTGCACCACGCCCGAAGCCGCGGTCATCCACTGCACGTCGCCCGGACGAAGAACGCCGGTGTTGCCCGCGGAATCACGATGTCCCACCGATCCCTGATAGGCAATCGTCACTGTTTCAAATCCACGATGAGGATGCTCACCAACTCCGCGCCGGTTTGTCGCGGGCTCAAATTGGAGAGGTCCCACATAGTCCAGCATCAGGAACGGACTCATCTCGATTCCATTGGACGGGAAGAGGTTCTTTACCGGGAAGCCATCGCCAACCCAATGCTCCGATCCCGCGCCGTACGTTCCCAATGCCTTTTTCTGTGTCGTCATTTACTACTCCTTCTTGCGCCCCGTCTTGAACCGGTAGCGCCTGTATTCACCATCACTGCCGAAGCCTCGTTGGCGGAACGGAGACCTTCTTCTGCAATTCGTTCCAGCCGTCGCAGCAGTGGCAGCAATGTCATCCGCTCGTCCGTCGAAAAGCCTTCCAGCCCTTCCTCCCACTCCGCGCGATGTTGCCCGAATGCTCGCTCGATCAGTCGCCTGCCTGCCGCCGTCAACCGCACGATGCAGGCCCTCCGGTCTCGCGCATCGTCTTCCCTCTGGACCAGTCCACGGACGGCCAGCCGATCGATAACCGCCGTCACTGACCCGCTGGTCAGCAGAACTGTCGCGCCCAGTTGTTTCGCGGTCAGCGGGCCGAGGTGAAGCAGCGCTTCCATTACCCCAAAGTCGCTCATCACCATCCCGAAGCGCGCAATACTGCGCTGCGCATGAAACTCCACAGCTCGGCCCGCCCTCCAGAGCACTAGCCACACGCGAATCCCGCTCAGATCGTCTTCGCCTGAGTTTTCGTTCGTCTTCGTCAAAGAATCCCTTGAAACAAAGATGTTTAGCATCAAGGAAAGATTCAAGCGACGGCGCCGGAGCGCACACGCCATCTAGGCTCTCAGCCCTGTAACCCTTACAATCCAGACGCGATGTCCTTTCATGATCAGCTCAAGTCCCGCCGCGCCTTTCTCAAGCACAGTTCCGTAGGTCTCGCCGCTGCTGCTGTGGGTTGCCACTCCGCCGTCGAGCCTCCCAAGGAAAATGCTCCCGCCCCCGCGGCTGCCCCCGCCCACGCGGGTGCGCCGCCCGCTGGAAGCCCGCCCGCCTTTGGCACCGCCCCGCCCGTAGGGCCAGCCGTCTCCGCCGTCACCTTTGTGGAGGCGGAAAAGCTCGTCCAGGTCTCGCTTACTTCCGCGGAGCAGAGGCAGGCAGCTTCCAATTGGCGTCAGGCCATGGCGCCCCTCTATGAACGCCGCGTCGGTCCGCGCAAAGTCGCGCTCGCGCCATCGCTCGCCCCCGCCACCCAGTGGAATCCCATGCTGCCCGGCATGCCGCTACCTCCGCAGCACGACCACTTCGTTCCCGCTCCCGCGCCTTTCGTGCCTCTGCCAACGCGCGATGACGACATCGCTTTCGCCAACCTGACGCAGCTTAGCCGCTGGATCCATGCCCGCCAGCTCACATCCGAGCGGCTGACCACCATCTATCTCGAACGGCTGGAGCGCTTCAATCCCAGCCTGCGCTGCGTCATCACGCTCACCAAGGACCATGCGCTGGAACAGGCCCGCGCCGCCGATCGCGAGATCTCCGCCGGCCGATACCGGGGCCCGCTGCACGGCATTCCCTGGGGCGCAAAGGATCTGCTCGATACCGCGAATATCCCCACCACCTATGGTGCAGAGCCCTTCCGCAATCGTCTACCGAAGACCGATGCTACCGTCGTCGAGCGGCTGAACGAAGCGGGCGCCGTGCTCGTCGCCAAACTCTCGCTTGGCGCGCTCGCACTCAATGACATCTGGTTCGGCGGCCAGACCATGAATCCCTGGCTGCTTGAAGAAGGCTCCTCCGGTTCCAGCGCCGGTCCCGGCGCCGCCACATCCGCCGGCCTTGTGGGCTTCGCCATCGGCAGCGAAACCGGTGGCTCCATCGTCAGCCCATCCATGCGCTGCGGTGTCACCGGCCTGCGTCCCACCTATGGGCGCGTCCCGCGAACCGGCGCTATGACGCTCTGCTGGTCGCTCGACAAGCTCGGCCCCATGGCCCGCTCCGTCGAGGACACCATGCTTGTCCTCCGCGCCATCAGCGGTCCTGATCACGATGCGCCCGGTGGCGGCGACCTCACCTGCGTCCCCAGCCATCTCGACTACAACGCTCTCCTGCCTGTGAAAGGTATCCGTATCGGTTACATACCGGCATGGCTTGCGCAGCCCCCCGCTACTGACGTGGATCGCGCCGCCATCGACCAGGTAAAAAGACTGGGCATGGAACCAGTGCCCATCGCGCTGCCCGACTGGCCCTACGACTCGCTCGACCTCATCCTCTTCGCCGAGGCCGCCGCCGCCTTTGAAGTACTCACGCTCTCGCACGGCCCCTCACCCAATTTGGACCAGCTCAAGGCGCAGGTGCCCGACGCGTGGCCCAACACCTTCCGCCAGGCGCGCTTTCTCTCCGCCGTTGATTTCGTGCAGGCCGACCGCTTCCGCCGCAAGGTTGCTGAGCAGATGGTCGAGATCTTCAAGAAAGTCGACATGCTGCTCGTGCCCTCTCTACGGGATGAAATGCTCACCCTCACCAACTTCACCGGACATCCATCGCTCACCTTGCGCGC
>DASZGZ010000176.1:0-8893 GCA_035938355.1 Acidobacteriaceae bacterium | reverse complement strand
GACCTTGGCCGCGCGCCCCTTGTCACCGTGGAAGCGGACCTCACTGAATTCCGTTTGGACCATGCCGGGATCGATCGTGGTGACACGCAGGGGAGTGCCCAGCAGGTCCTCGCGAAGGCCCTCGGTGATGGAATGTTCGGCAGCTTTAGTGGCGCAATAAACCGCGCCGTTCGGATAGGTCATGTGGCCAGCGGTGGAACCGAGGTTGACGATGTGGCCGCGCCCGCGCGTCACCATGCCGGGGACTACGACTCGGGTGACATAAAGCAGGCCCTTCACATTGGTGTCGATCATCTGCTCCCAGTCCTCGCGCTTGCCTTCGTGCAGTTTGTCGAGGCCGCGGCTAAGGCCCGCATTGTTCACCAGGATGTCGATGGCCTGCCATTCCTGCGGCAGCGTGGCGACGGCGCGTTCGACGGCTGCGTGGTCGGTGACGTCCAGCTCGAGAATATGGACATCGGCCGCACCTTTGAGTGTGGCGCGTTCAGCTTCGAGACGATCTTGCCGGCGCGCGGCGACAAGCAGGCGCGCTCCCTGAGCGGCGAAGGCGCGGGCAGTGGCCAGGCCGATGCCGGAGCTGGCGCCGGTGATGAATGCGATCTTCTGTGCGAGGGCTTGTGGCATGAGCGGTCAATCCTTTTTCGGGTGCAGTGGAGCGTCTGATTGGGCGATGCGGTATTGTCCTACGGCCCAGTCCTCGTCGGCGAATCCAGCCTTCTTCGCCCGCTCGAGCACATCGGCGAAGTAGTCGGCGAGCCGCATGTGAACGCCGGCCTCGGCCGCCGCCTCACGCGCGAGGCGCGTGTCCTTGATGCCGAGAGAGACGGTAGCGCCGGGATGTTGCGGCGGATTGAGGATGGTCCTGCCGTAGTTCTCGTAGAGCTGCGACTGAAAGAGTGCGCTGTTGACCGCCTGAAGAAACAACGCCGGCTGGATGCCTTGCGATTCCGCGTAGACGAAAGCCTCGGCGAGCGTCTGGATCATCGAGGTGATCATGAGATTGCCACCGAGCTTGAGGGCGTGCGCTTGCCAGGGCTCGGCGGAGACGATGGTGAGGCCGCGGCTGATGGACTCGAGGAGAGGTCGGATGTTGGCTAGGGGCTGATCGCCGCCGGAGGCCACGATCCAGAGCTTGCCCGCCTCCGCGACGGCTGGCCGGCCGAAGACGGGCGCGCCAACGTGGTGCTGGCCGCGTTCCACGTGAGCCGCGGTGATGCGGCGCGCTAGGGCAACGCTGATGGTGGAGAGGGTGACGTGTACAGCGCCCGACGGAAGTGCGTCCAGAAACCCAGAGCTAGCGTCACCGTTGCGGGCGTCGCCGAAGAGAACGGCTTCGGTTGCGGCGTCGTCGGTGAGCATGGTGAAGACGACCGCCGCGCCGGCGACGGCATCCTGCGGTGAGGCGGCGATGCGAGCGTTGCCGCTTCGGAGGGCCTCCGCTTTGCTACGGTTACGATTCCACAGGGTGACGTGATGGCCGTGCTGAAGAAGCAGCCGCGCGATCGGCACCCCCATCTGGCCGAGGCCGAGGAAGGCAAGATTCTTTTGACTGGTCACACGAACTCCTGAGGCGGTGGTTCCTTCTCTTGGATGACCACGATACAAAAAGGAAACAGGCTGCCATATGAGGACAGCCTGTCGGTTTCGCGCCTCCGTTAGTTTTGCGGACCCGGCGGATTGCTGACACCACTTGGATTTGCGGGTGGCGGCGGGGGTGCCGGTGCCTGGTATGGCGCCGATGCGCCCGCGGCGGGTACGGGCGTCTGTCCCGGCGCGGTCTGGTTGGGAATGCCGATGGATGGCCCGGAGACCACCATCTCAACCCGGCGGTTCTGCTTGCGGCCTGCGGCAGTAGTGTTGTCTGCCACTGGATTGCTCATGCCGTAGCCCACTGCGCTGACGTTCTGTGCCGGAATGCCCTGCGATATGAGGAAGCTCTGCACGGCGCTTGCCCGCTGTTCGGAGAGCTTCTGGTTGTAAGCATCGCCGCCGACATTGTCGGTGTAGCCCTCGACCTGCACCTTGAGATCGGGATGCGCGAGGAAGATGCCTGAGATGCGAGCCAGCTTGAGCTGCGTGTCCTGCTTTAGGTCGTAGCGGGCGGTGGCGAAGAGAACATCCGAGAGGTTGACGACCAGACCGCGTGGCGTCTCCTGCGTCTGCAGGATGGAGTTGAGCTGCTGGCGAAGCTGCTCGCGGAGTTGTGCCTCGCGGGCGCGCGCTGCCGCTGCCTGCTGCTCGGCGGCCTGCTGCGCGGCCTGAGCGCGCTGTGCGGCTGCGTCAGCCTCGGCACGCTGCGCGGCCTCCTGCTGTGCCTGCTGTTGCGCCTGCTGCTCGGCAAGCTGCGACTGCTGTGCTTCCAGACGCGACTTCTCTGCAGCTGCATTGGCGGCATCCTGCCGCGCCTTCTGTTCGGCTGCCAGGGCGGCGCGCTGCTCCGCCTGGATCTTGCGCAGGGTCACCAGCCGCGCATCCTCGGCCGTCTGCACGGCGGCGCGGGCGTAGGTGATCTCCTGCTTGCGATCGTGCTTGTTGTTGTCCATGTCCTGCGCGTTCGAAAGCTGCTCTTTCGCGCGCGCAATTATGTCGGGCGCATAGTGATCCGCGCCGGCCGCCTGCGCGATCTGCACGGCGTTGATGGCCTCATAGAGCTCGAGCGGAGATTTGTTGTTGCGGGTGATGGGATTGAGCACCTGACCGCCCGTGGTCTTGGTGTAGATGCCACGCGGCAAAAGGCTGTAGTGCGCGTTGATCGGTGAGATGATGCCGCTGGTCTTGTCGTTGAGGACCACGTTTTGCATTACGACGACATCGGAGGGCATGGTGACGGCGAAGTAGGGCTCGGCGGTGACAATTAAACCGAAGGCTTGCATGTTGGTAGTAAGCCGAACATAGGCTTTTTTGCCATCAGGCAGAACTTCACCCAGGCTGCTGGGGCGGCCGTCGGGTGTGATGGCCCATAAGACATAGGTCAGATACTCCGGGCCGAAGTTGTTGGCAGGGGGCAGGCCTTCGAAGTGCGCCTCGATAGTGGCATTGCCCTTGCCGTTATCGACCGTGGCTCTGCCCTTGGCGCCGGGCAGAAGGCTCGTGCCTTCAAAGCCGATGCGGGTGCTGCCGGTGCGATTGAAGTAGTTGATGGCGGGGATATCGCGGCCGATGACCTCGACGCGGTAAAGCGGCTCGCCGTTGCGCATCTCCTGCGTGGGCTGGGGGGTTTGCTGCATCACCGGGCTGGTGTCCTGCGCGACGGAGGGCAGCGCGGAGGCGCAAAAGAGAGCTACTGCAGCGACGATTGTCTTCATCGATTCGACTCCTTGAGATTGGCTGGCCCGGGCAATTCCGAACGCCTGCAGCACCGGAGTTACGGTGCAGCCAGGAAGGGAAGGGTTGCATGCAGAAAATGGATGTCGACGCCGGAAAAATGGCTGTGGCGGCCTTGAGGGCCGCCACGCGCAAGTCACATCTGAGGTTGCGAACACGGGGCTAGGGCTGTGGCATCACCAACTGGTGAGCGATCGCGAAGAGAGCGAGTTCGAGGCGGGTCGAAACGCCTGTCTTGTCGAAGATATTCGAGAGGTGCCGCTTCACGGTCTCTTCGCTGATGGCGAATTGTTTGGCAATGTCGCGATTGGAGCAGCCCTCGACGATGCAGCCGACGACTTCCAGCTCGCGCGGCGTGAGGCCGTAGGTCTTGCGCTCAGGCACGGCCGCCTTCTGCATCAGTTCGTGCAGTGCCCCCACCAGGTTGACAACACGCTGGCCGTTGATCCAGTAGTCGCCCTGCATGACTGCGTCGATGGCGTTGGTGAGCTGATCGATAAGCGCATCTTTGGTGACGATGCCGCGAGCGCCGATCTGGAGCGCTTCGATAATCTGCTGGGTCGAGATGGTTGCTGTGAGCAGGAGAATCTTCACGCGCGGAGAACCGCTCATGATGGCGCGCATCGCTTCCAGGCCAGGCATACGCGGCATGGAGAGATCGAGCAGCAGGATATCGGGAAGCAGCTCCAGCGTCTGGGTGATGGCCTCATCGCCATCGGAGGCCTCGCCCACGACATCGAAGTGGCCTTCGGCGCGCAGCATATTGCGGACGCCGATGCGTACGACCGGATGATCGTCGGCGAGCAGGATGCGGATGCTGCTATTGCGATGCTCGGCTGCTGGTGCGTTTGGGCTCATCTGGCCTCCCCGGTGGCTGCACTGTTGGTCACTGCGGTCTTGATCATACTTTGCTCCACATCATCACAGGCGCTGCGCATCTGGTGAAATAACGTTCCGTAGTCCTGCGGCGGAAGGCGCCCGGCTTCGAGTCCGGCCGCGATGGAAGCGATGCCGGGAACGCCGGCCATGGCGGCGGAGCCTTTCAGCGCATGCGCACAGCGGCGCACAGATTCCTCGTCGCCGCTCGCTGAGTATCGCTCCAGATCGCTGATGCGCTTCCTGGTATCCGCGACATACACGGTGTAGAGCTCGCGAATCGCGCTCGGCGGCATGATGGCCTGCAGCTTGCTCACCGTGGAGAAATCGAGAGACGGCGGCAGATCGGCGGTCAGGCTGGACGAGGAACCGGCGATGATGGCGCGCAGCAACTCGGGATCGACGGGCTTGGGCACAAATTCATCGAAGATCGCCAACTCGTCAGGGGGTAGAGGGGACGCGCTCATCGCAATGACTCGCGGTCTGGGCTGGGGCAGCGACTTAACGTGGCGGCCGACGTCTACGCCGCTGACGCCGGGCATCTGGTGGTCAACCAGGACGACATCCGGGAGGGGCGAGAGCGACTGGAGCGCTCGAAGGGCCTCCTCGCCTCCGGAAGCACGCAATACCTCGGTCCCCTTGCCGGCCAGCAGGAGCGACAGCAGCTCCAGCGCGATGCTGTCGTCATCCACGAGCAAGACGCGCAGCGCTGCCGAGTCGGTATGTATCTGCATGGTCAGAGTTTTTCGAACCTGAATGTTCTGAGAACTGGTGGAAGCCGGCCGGGGGTCCGTACCCACACGGGCATACTACGCGAAGGCCTTTGCAGTTGCACCTTTTGCTGAGCAGTGGTACCGGACAAGGAACCGGGTGTTCCTGTATTCATTCTACCGGCTCCGGCGCGAGGATGCTGCCCGGAGGTCGCTTTGTTCTGCCGGTGAGGGTTGTAGAGTGAGAGCGACATGAACGAAGGCCCAGAGAGATCCCCCGCTGAGGAGCGTGCACAGCGCCTTGAGGCTGCGCTGGCCGCAGTGACGGCGCGTGTCTTCCAACTGGAGCAGGAGGTGGCTGCGTTACGCGGGCACCCGCCGCCGGCGGCATCTGTTCCGGCGGCCGGAGAGGTCAACGTGGATGCGCGATTCCAGGGGGTAGCGCAGCCCACGGCGCCCATTGACGCCAGTGTCGGTCCTGCGACAGCAGAGGCGTTTGCGCCACTTCCCGCCGCCGCAAGCGCACCTATTGCGCCGACGCGCGTGCGTGAGGAGCGCTCCGTCGAGAGCCGTCTGGGGTCGCAATGGTTCAACCGCATCGGCATCATTGCGTTGCTGATAGGCGTCGCCTTGTTCCTGAAGTTCGCTTTCGACAACCACTGGGTGGGACCCGCGGGCCGGGTGCTGATTGGCCTGCTGAGCGGCGCGGCGCTGATCGCCTGGTCGGAGCGCTTTCGCAGCAAGGGGTATACAGCCTTCTCCTATTCCCTGAAGGCGGTGGGCAGCGGCGTGTTGTACCTGTCGCTGTGGGCGGCATTTTCGATGTATCACCTGATCCCCGGCGGCGTGGCCTTTGCTGGAATGGTGGTGGTAACCGGGTTCAATGCATTCATCGCGTGGCGGCAGAGCGCCGAACTGCTTGCGGTATACGCGATCGTCGGCGCGTTCTCGACCCCACTTCTTCTCTCGACCGGTCGCGACGAGGAGGTCTTCCTCTTCTGCTACCTGTTGATGATGAACGCCGCCACCATGGCGCTGCTGGTGCTACGAGGCTGGAACCGACTGCTGGTGCTCTCGTTCGTGGGCACGGTGGCCTTTTACTGGGGATGGTACTGGCAGTTTTACACGCCAGCGGCATTCGTCACCACGACGGTATTGCTGTCGCTTTTTATTCTGCTCTTCGCCGCGGCGACGATTTTTGCCCGGCACAGACGCGACCATCCGGAGCAGGACGATGTGGCGCGCGCGCTGGTGAGCCTGGCGAACGCGGCCTTCGGCTTCCTGGGCTTCTACGCGATGCTGTCGCAGAACGGCAGTGGACGAAACACCGCACTGGCATGGTGCTCCGTCGGGTTTGGCGCGTTTTATCTTGGAGTGCGCAAGTGGATGGAGCGCACGCCGATCGCGGGATCGCGGCTGGCAGCGCTGACGTCGCTTTCAGATATCCAGCTTTCGATCGCCATCGTCTTCCTGACCCTCGCTGTGCCGCTGGCGGTGCACGGACATTGGGTGACGGTGGGCTGGATGGCGGAGGGCGCGGTGCTGGTGTGGGTGGCAACGCGCGTCCGCAGCACGCTAATGCAATTCCTGGCGACGGGGGCTCTGTCACTTGGGCTTATCTCGCTCGCGATGGATGCCACCATCGCACAGACGCGCGTGGTGTGGAACACACGCTTGCTCAGCTTTGCGGTGTCGATCGCGGCGACGGCGGTGGTGACGGTTCTGGCGCGGGGCGAGGCGAATCGCGAGGAGGCGAGCAAATCGGCCGGCCGCTGGGAGCGGCTCGCGCAGGCCGGGGCGGTGATCGCGCATGCTCTGGTGATCGTTGCCGTGCTACTGGAGATCCATACCTACTGGTGGTCCGGACCGCCGCCGGCGGCGGGCGCGGTAGACCTGCGGACGCCAGGCTCGCTGTTGAGCAGCGCCATCTGGCTGATGGCGGCAAGCGGAGCGATCGTGCTGGTGGGGGTGCGCGGCAAACCTGGTATGCAGAGGTTCGCGGGGCGACAGGATCTCGTTTCGATGGTCGAGACCATCTGCTGGGCGGCCTTCGGGCTGATCGTGCTCTTCATGGGGATGGTCTATCCGCAGCCTGAGGTGATCTGGAATCTACGCTTCGCGGCCTTTGCGGTGGCCGTTGCGGCGACCATGTGGGCCGCACGCCAAGTGCAGGGCCGCAGCGCGCAGCTTCATATCGGAGCAAGCGTGCTGGCCACCGTACTCGCATTGACCGCCATCTGTTTTGAGATCTCGACGTTCTGGTCCACGCGTCCGCTGCTGGCGGCTCCCGGATCGGTGATGTATGCATCGCAGGTCGCGGGGCGGCAGATGGCGGAGAGGTTCAGCTACTCGGCGTGGTTTCTGCTGGCCGGGGCGGCATTGCTCGTGCTGGGATTCAGGCGACGCTCCGCGCTGTTGCGCTGGCAGGGACTCGTGCTGCTCGCGGTTACGATCTGTAAGGTCTTTCTGCTGGATACGAGTACGCTCAGCCAGGGATATCGCATCGTCAGCTTCCTTGCGCTGGGAGCTCTGCTGCTGGCGGTGAGCTTCGCCTATCAACGCGACTGGCTGCATCTGCGAGCTGCGGGCGCGACCGATGGTGGAGAGTTGAAGTGATGCGGAGCGTGGGGCTGGCGGCGCTCATCCTTGTGGCCGGTGTGGGGCATCCGGCATTTCGCTACGAGCGGCCTGTGCTGCTTGCTTCGGGTGCCGCGCCCGAGACCTGCGTCGCATTGCCGCTGGAACTGTTGCCCCACGCGGCGCCTCAGCTCGAAGATCTGCGGGTGATGGCGGGCGATCGCGAGGTGGCCTACCAGCTACGCATCTCGAGCGATGTTGCTGAACAGGTCGGGCGGCCGGAACAGATTTTGAACCTGGGCACGCGGAACGGCGCTATCAGCTTCGATGTCGAGATGACCGAGCCGCGCTACAGTCGCGTGCTGCTGAAGATGGCGCGCTCCCATTTTTCCGTGCTGGTTCACGTCACCGGTATCGATCGTCCGGGAGAAGCTGGGGTCGCGTTTCCGGAGATTGCCTACAGCTCGGATACGCCAGAGGACGAGCCGCAGATGAAACTCATCTTGCTGCCGGAGAGCGACTTTCGCTATCTGCATTTCGAGATTCAGACGCTGGCGCTCGAACCGGTGACACCGCAGGACATTGCCGGTGTGGATGTGCTGGCCGAGAGGGCGGAGCCGCCACGGTATGTGCAGGCAGCGGTTGCAAGCGGGCCGCAACAGAAGCCGCACGAGACAATCTATGAGTTTGTCGTGCCTGCAAATGTGCCACTGGACCGGCTGAGCTTCATGAGCGACGATCCGAAAGCTGTGTTCTCGCGCATCGCCGATCTGGAGCGATTTCCGTCATCACTCCCCCAAGCCGCGGCGCCTCATGAAGAAGCCGGAGCGGCAAAGCCTGCCACGCCCGTTCAGAGCGAAGGCATCACCCTGGCGCGTCTGCCGGATACGAAGCGGCAGCCGCAAACGATCGATCTCGGTCTGGGTGCGATGTCTTCGGCGTCGACGGTAAGGCTGACGATCCAGAACGGCGACGATTCGCCGCTTGCGCTGCAAGCCATCACGCTCGAGATGCGCGAGCGCGAGGTTTGCTTTCTGCGCAAGGCGAACACCTCCTACACGCTGCGCTATGGCGATCCTTCGCTGGGACCGCCGCGATACGATCTGACGCCGATCGAAGCCGCTGCCGCTGATGCGTCTATCAGTACGCTGGGGGCTGAGCGTGCGCTTACCCCAGAAACGGCCGCCGTACGGCCGTTCACGGAACGGCACCCGGTGCTGCTGTGGGTGGCACTGATCATTGTGGTGGGAACGCTGGGTGTGGTGGCGTTGCGGAGTGCGAAGAAGGTTTGATCCCTGATCGCTGCCCCTCTCACTCATCGCGTCGATGACTCGATCTCACTAATCCAGTCGGGGCTCTTCAGGATCTCGCGGGGCTTCGAGCCATCGGCGGGACCGACGAGTCCG
>DASZGZ010000175.1:0-9759 GCA_035938355.1 Acidobacteriaceae bacterium | reverse complement strand
ACGTGCTCGGAGCCCTCAAACATCATGTGCTCGAACAGATGCGCGAAGCCGGTGCGGCCCTTTGCCTCGTTCACCGGCCCGACGTGATACCACAGGTCCACGGCAACCAGGGGCAGGCGATGGTCCTCGTGCAGCAGCACGGTCAGGCCATTGGGCAGCGTGTAGCGCTCATAGGTGAGCGCGGGCACCTTCAAGGGCTTGGTAGGAACGAGCTTTGGTGCAGGCTGCGCCAGTGCAGTCGTCGTTAGCGCAAGAGCAGAGACGGCGAGGCACAGGCGTGCGCCGCGAGAAAAGACTGAGAGCATGAAGATCTCCCGGATGAGATATCGGCACTAATGGCAGCCGCACGATGATATCCGGAAAAGCTCCCGTTTCGGCTGGCAAGATGCACGCTTTGACGTGGCCAGCCGACTGAGCGTTTCAGGCAGTCGCCTTCCGGGGAGCGTTCGCGTCCGGATTCGGGAGCTGTGCCATATTTTGATCTTCCGGGAGATCGTGGTGCGCCGGCGAGGCCAGGTCAAGCGGCCCCACCTGGACAGGTGTCGGGCTCGGAACGAGCGCGTTAAATCCCGACAGCCGCTGATTGCCCATGATCAACCGCGCGCCGTGGCCAAGCGTCAGGTAGGTCCATGCCCATTGCATCATCACCAGGACACGGTTGCGGAAGCCTACCAAAAAGAAGATGTGCACCGAAAGCCAGGTGATCCAGGCGGGAAAGCCACTCCAATGCGCTTTGAAGGGCCACTTCACATCGGCGACAGCGCGGTTGCGGCCGATGGTCGCCATGTCGCCTTTGTCGAAATAGTGGAATGGCTTGCGAGGCCTGCCCTCCAGGTCGGCTTGGATCATGTGCGCTGCCTGCGTACCCATCTGCATGGCGGGCTGCGCTACACCGGGGATCGGCTTGCCGTTCTCGGTCACGTCTGCCAGGTCGCCGCAGACAAAGACATTGCGCACGCCGGGCGGATTTAGAAACTGGTCCACGGTCACTGCGCCGCGGCGGTTTACCGTTACGGACAGCATCTTGCCGAGCGGCGATGCCTGCACGCCTGCCGCCCACAAGGTCACCAGTGACTCGAAGCGCTCCTCGTTCGGCGCTTTGCCAACAATCACGTAGCCGGGCTGAATATCCGTGACAGCTCTGCCGGTCAGGGTCTCGACCCCTAACTCGTGCAACTGCCGAACCGCCGCCTCCTGCAGATCTGGCGGGTACGAAGGCAGAATTTGCGGACCGCCTTCCACCAGCAGCACGCGTGACTTCGTCGTATCGATGTGCCGATAGTCTTCGTTCATATAGAGGCTTGCGATATCGCGAATGGCGCCGGCTAGCTCGACACCCGTGGGCCCCCCGCCCACAATCACGAAATTCAACGGCGGATACGAACCTGTTTCGACGGCCGCACGCTCCGCGAGTTCATAGGCCAGCATGATGCGCCGCCGTATCTCGCGTGCATCCTCGAGCGTTTTCAGTCCGGGCGCGAGCGTGGCCCAGCCATCGTTTCCGAAATAACTGTGTGTGGAACCTGTTCCAAGGATGAGGTAGTCGTAGTCCGCCATTGCGCCGCTGCGCAGCAGCACACGTTGCTGCGCCGTATCGATGCCGACGGCTTCGTCCATCAGGACTTCCGTATTCTTCTTGTGCCGCAAAACGGTGCGGATCGGCTGCGCAATGTCCGCAGGGGAGAGCACTCCTACGGCAACCTGGTAGAGCAACGGTTGAAAGGTGTGGTGATTGCGCCGGTCAATCACCGTCACATCGACGGCCATGTCACCCAGAGCCAGCGCTGCGTTCAATCCCGCAAAGCCCGCTCCCAGCACAACCACGCGCGGCCGTCCTGTCGCCGACACCGCACTCTGTCCTGTGGTCATCGTCACTCCTTGCGCTTCCACCCTACACCTGACAGATGCTCGGTAAGTGATCTGCGCTTCGGGATCTATGAACCCCGCCGGAATGCAGCCCTACTTCGGGTTGGCAGCCGCTCTCTGATCTTCTGCCGCACCCAGGACGGTGACATCGCGCATCAGCGCCAGGAAGGGCACGCTGCTATTGCGCAGCTCCGGCATTCTTCCCTCGCTCGACCCGGAGATCAGGGTGTCTTCGCCTTGCGGTGTCACCACATCCGTGACAGATGGCGCGCTTGAAGGGATGGGGGGCGCGGGCATGGTTGCGGCGGTGATCGTCTTCCTGGTCACCAACCTCTGCAGGCGGCTCAGGTCGACCTGGTTGGCGGCGTCCACCGGCATCACGCCGAGGTCCATTCCTGGAAGATCGGACTCGCCTTCCACCGGGCCGGCAAAGCCTGCAGCGTCCGCGGGCGTAAGGAAGATCACCGAGCGCTGATGCAGCGTGAAGGGCGGGGCCTGCTGCCAGGTGGAGACGGGCATGCGCAACTCGTAGTTGTTGCCAATCGTGGTGCCGCGAATCCCCATGTCGACGCGGAACTCTACTTCGACGGAGTCCGGCCGGGGACTGGGTAGGCCGCCCGTGACGCCGCCAGTGGCCTTCATCGATGGAGGCACGCGGATGGCGTACACCTCACCCGCGAAAATTACCGCGGAGTGGTGAACGAGGGATGCCAGAACATCCTCCGCCGTCGCCTGCGGCTGCACTCGGGCTGCATCCTGTGCGCCGGCGTGAAGAACGCCCAGCGTGAGCACCATTGCCGACCCGGCTACGACCCATCGCTTCCGCGTCCGGAAAGAATTTGACGACACTCGCATCGGCGCTCCATTGGGCTGCAATGCTGCATGTTGCAGGATGCATCATTCGCGGCCGCAGAATTCAAATTTCGGGATAAAAGTCGAAAAACGCGTCAATGCTCTGTTTCAGCTGATTTTCTATCTGCTCCCGCGATCCTTCGAGCACATGCATGGTCACCTGCGCTTCGTTGCCATTGTGCAGGGTCACCGGCGCCGAGCCGACCTGCTTCACCTCATCTGCGGGCAGCAGCCGCATTCCATAGACCAGGACAAGATCCGCCATTGCTTACTCCCTCCCCTCGCAGCCGTGAGCCGCGAAGTCGTCTTGCGTGAATAACCAACGCACGGCCAACGCCTCAGCAAATCGCCCCTGAACGCAGCCGATCGAACGGAAGAACGGCTGCGCGGAACGGCTCTGACCACGTCGTTGAATCCGCGCCTTGGCTCTAGAATCAAAGATGCACACATAAAGATCATGGCAGACATCGTTCGCGACACCGTCATTCTGGGCTCCGGCTGCGCCGGGCTCACGGCAGCCATCTACACGGCGCGCGCCAATCTGAAGCCGCTAGTCCTCGAGGGCCACGAGCCGGGGGGACAGCTCTCGATCACCACGCTGGTCGAGAACTTTCCTGGGTGGCCGGATGGCATCCAGGGGCCGGATCTGATCGAAAACATGAAAAAGCAGGCCGCCCGCTTCGGGGCAGAGTTCCGCATGGCCCACCTGGTCTCTGCCGATCTCTCTCAGCGCCCATTCGCCCTGGACCTCGGCTCGGAGACCATCCGGACCCGTACACTCATCATCGCCAGCGGAGCCTCTGCGCGCTGGCTGGGTCTGCCGTCCGAGCAGGCATTGATCGGCCATGGCGTCTCCTCCTGCGCCACGTGCGATGGATTTTTCTTCTCGGGCAAGGAGATTGCGGTCATCGGCGGCGGCGATTCGGCCATGGAAGAAGCCCTCTTTCTGACCCGCTTCGCGACCAAGGTCTACGTCCTGCACCGTTCGGACAACTATCGCGCCTCGCACATCATGCTGCAGCGGGCCCGTGCCAACGAAAAGATAGAATTCCTTTCGAATGTGGTAGTTGAAGAGGTTTTGGGGGTTGAGAAAAAAGAGGTCACCGGTCTGGGCC
Source organism: Acidobacteriaceae bacterium (assembly GCA_035938355.1). Taxonomy (GTDB): domain Bacteria; phylum Acidobacteriota; class Terriglobia; order Terriglobales; family Acidobacteriaceae; genus KBS-83. The sequence continues at coordinate 5,926 of DASZGZ010000175.1, read as the reverse complement.
TGAGGCATACGAAGAACGGGGCGATCACCACGCTGCCCGTCGCCGGCATGTTCCTCGGCATTGGGCACGAGCCCAACACCAAGCCTTTTGTCGGCCAGATCGAGCTGGACAGCGATGGGTATGTGGTTACCCATGACGATGTGCACACCCGAGTGGCTGGCGTCTTCGCCTGCGGGGATGTGCAGGACCGGCGCTACCGGCAGGCGATCACGGCTGCGGGATCAGGCTGCGCTGCTGCCCTGGAGGCCGAAAAGTACCTGGAAGAGCAGGGAAGGTAAGGCAGAATGGCGTGGCAGCAGCACAGGCGGGGATTACTGCGCAAGCAAGGTTGTTAGTTACTAATATGCCCGCGGTAATTCCCTCTAGCCCATTTTGCTGCACTTTCGTTACGCTTCTGGGGAGCGCATCTGCGCCCGGGAGCCGTTATCATGTCACGCACTTTCCGTACCCTTGCACTTTCCGCAGCCCTCCTCGCCGCCTCAACAGGTTCAGCGTTTGCCTCCGCGCCCGGCGGCACCAATCCTCCACCAACCGGATCATATATTTCGATTTTTTTGTCTTTCCTTGGTATGTAGGCCTGATAGTTATTGACCAGGAGAGGAGCTCCCGCGTATGCGGCTCCCTTTACTGGACTCGACACTTTGGGCGGCTGGGCCACTCCTGAACGCCGCCCTGTTCTCAGTGATCTGCCTGCGGCGACGCCTACGCACCTTCCCGGTGCTCGGGTCGTGGTGTGTCTTCACCATCCTCAGTGCGATCGCCCTCTTCTTCATCTATCGGCAAGGGAGCCACCACACCTACGCGATCGCCTACTGGGTCGTGGAAGGGCTCGATGCCGTTCTCCAGATCGGCGTCGTTGCCGAAGTCGCACACATCGTCTTCTGGCCTCGCGATTCCGTCAGGAAGAATGGAAGATGGTTTCTGTCTCTGGTCGGAGCAGGCGGCGTGACTGCGCTGGCCATCGTCTGGTGGATCCATCCAACCTCAGCCACGAAGGCAGGCGTGTGGGAGATCCGTGGCGATCTGTTCACCAGCCTGGTCGTCAGTGTGACCTTCACGCTGGTGCTCCTCATGTCTCAGAGGCAGGGACTGCATTGGCGTTCTCATGTGATGTCAATCGGCTACGGTCTGATGGTCTGGGCTGTGGTCACACTGATCATCGGACTGCTGCACGGGTATTGGGGCCGGGCCACTCATTACGTTGGCGTCGAACATGCTCGAATGTTCGTCTATTTATCGATTCTTTGTTACTGGATCATCGCCCTTTGGCGGAATGAACCCGAAAAAGAACAGCTTGCACCGGAAATGCGAGAAGCCATCTTGCATCTGACCGATAAGGTAAGTTACGATCTCGCAAAAGTTTTGGGTACCCGGGGGAAGGAGTTTCATTAAAGTGGTCGGCCTCGCTATTGTCGGTTTCCTCCTCCTGGTAGTGGTTGGTATCCAGCTGCGATTCTTCCTGCGTCGCCGTGCGCAGCAGAACACCACATGGAACACCCTGCTCGCGCGCATCGAGCCCTTGAACTTCACCGATCTCGAAAAAATCGCGAAGGCGTATCTGGAGCCGCGCGGTAATCAGCTGGAGCTGCAGCCGCAGGCGATGTGGCGCCTGCTTGGTGGAGCCGACGGACTGCCCCGACTGCGACGCAACGCGCAGGTGATGCTGGACTTGGCGGTTTTTGTGCAGCGCTGGAACTTCGAGGATGCTACGGTGGTCGCCGAGATCATGCGTCGCGACGCTGCCCGTCTGCAGAAAGCAATCACGCAGATCGAAATGGCGATGCTTTTGCGCCGGCAGAGTCTGCGCATCCCCTTCTACATTCACGAGGCGTCCGCGGCCTATTACCTGATGCGGCAGCGGCTACTCGCGCTCTACGAGACCAGCCATGCGGGACTGCTGCCCCGCCTGATGCAGGCCCTTTGACCTGGCCTGACTTCTCTGTAACGACAGAGTATTCTGAATAACGGCGCTGCGATCCTCCGAATGGGGGACGTGGACCCGAGCGTTTGACACCCCACCGGCGTGCCTCGCCCGATATCAATCAGCGAGGTCTCCCGTCTATGCCCTTGCCCGCGCACTCGACTGCCAGCGAAGACATCGATTCACTGCAACAGGCCACACTCGATCCGCCCACGCCAGAGGCATGGCAGGAGGTGCGTGCCTTGGGCCATCGCATGCTGGATGACGTATTCGACGATCTGGCTACCCTGCGCGAGCAACCTGCGTGGCGGCCCCTTCCCGAATCGTCCGCAAGCGCGCTGGCATCGCCGCTTCCCATCCAGGGCCGGCCTGCGGAAGAGGTCTATCGCACGCTGGTGGAACACCTGCTTCCCTACACGATTGGCAATCGTCATCCGCGCGCGTGGGGATGGGTACGCGGCACTGGCACGCCGCTGGCGATGCTTGCCGACATGCTCGCCTCGGGCCTGAACGCGCATGTGGCCGGCGGCCAGCAGGCTCCCGTAGTGGTGGAGGAGACGTGCCTGCGCTGGCTCGCCGAACTCATGGGCATGCCTGCGGAGAGCTCAGGCTTACTGACCACGGGCGCAACCATGGCCAACCTCACTGGTCTCGCGGTAGCTCGGCACGCGAAGGCCGGCTACGACATCCGCAAGCAGGGTCTGCAGGGTTGCACGCACCCGCAACTGCTTGTCTATGGATCGACCGAGACGCATTCCTGGGCGCAGAAGGCAGTGGAGTTGCTTGGCCTGGGCGGCGATGCCTATCGCCGCATCCCGGTGACGGAAATGCACCGGATTGATTTGGATCAGCTCGAGCTACAAATCAAACGCGACCGCGAAGCAGGCCACCGGCCTGCGGTGGTGATTGCGAACTGCGGGACGGTGAATACCGGCGCCATTGACGACTTGCCGGCGCTCGCCGCGCTCTGCCGCAAGCACGAACTCTGGTTCCATGTGGACGGGGCCTTCGGCGCGCTGTTGCGGCTCACGAAGGAGTACGCCGGCCTGGTACGCGGCATCGAACAGGCGGATTCCCTTGCCTTCGATTTGCACAAATGGGTCTACCTGCCATTTGAAATCGGCTGCGTGCTGGTGCGCGATCCCAAGCTGCACACCGCCACGTTCGCGACTCAGGCCAGCTATCTCGAAGAAGCGGAGGGCGGCATCATGGCCGGCGGCCTGCCCTTTGCCGATCGCGGCGTGGAGCTGACCCGCGGTTTCCGCGCGCTGAAGCTCTGGATGTCACTGCAGGTGCATGGCGTCGACACATATGCGCGGCTGATCGCACAGAACATGGCACAGGCGGCGCATCTTGAGGCGCTGATCGACGCATCTCCGCGCCTCGAAGTGGTTGCGCCGCGTCCCACCAATGTCGTCTGCTTCCGCTACCGGCGGCCTGATCTAGACGACGCCGCGCTGGAAGCGCTGAACCACCGCCTGATGATCGAACTGCAGGAGTCCGGCCGCTATATCGTCTCCAGCACGGTAGTGGATGGGCACTATGCGCTGCGCGTGGCTATCACCAACCATCGCAGCCAGATGTCCGACTTCACGGCGCTGACTGAGGACTGCGTGCACTTCGGCGACCGGCTAGCCCAACAGGCATGAACAACCCGAGATGAACACCTTCGATGAGCTCAAGCGGAACCTGGAGCAGGTGGAGGCGGCCATCGAAGGCGCCTGCCGCCGCGCGCAGCGATCCCGCAGCGAGATCACGCTGATTGCCGTCACCAAGATGCATCCCGCAGCAGCCATCGCCGCCGCGGCGGAACTCGGCGTAGCGCACATCGGCGAAAACAAGGTGCAGGAATTCGACGCCAAGCAGACAGAGTGGAGTGCGCTGCGTGAAGCCCACCGGCTGCAGGCGCATCTGATCGGGCATCTGCAGTCGAACAAAGCAACGCGCGCCGCGACGCTCTTCGATGCTGTCGACTCGGTCGATTCCCTGCGTCTGGCCGAGCGCCTGGAGGCGGCGGCCTCAACCAACGGCCGCACGCTGCCCATCCTGATCGAGATCAAGCTGAGCGATGAGGAGTCGAAGAGCGGTCTAGTGCCGGGGAGCGCGGAACTCGAAGAGCTTTTCGAACACTTGCCCCACCTGAACCATCTGAACGCGCGCGGTCTGATGACCGTACCGCCCTATCTGCGCGATGCCGAGGCGATACGTCCGTACTTCCGCCGGTTGCGCGAGCTTCGTGACGCATCCGCGCAGCGCTATCCGAAGCTGCAGCTCGACGCGCTCTCCATGGGAATGACCCACGATTACGCAGTCGCCATTGAAGAAGGCGCGACCGAGATACGGCTGGGCACGGCACTCTTCGGCGCGCGCGATTACAGCCGGGCCTGAGTCCTCCCCGTTCATGTAGCATCGCTCGAGACTGCGAAAGGCTTCGCCTGAGTCCATGAATCATCTCTACGCCGGCGTTCTCGCCGCCATCGTCCTTGGCCTGCTCACCGTCTCGATATCGCGTCTCCGCAAGACGCACACCAAGGACGACTACCTGGTGGCCGGACGCTCGCTGCCTGCGATCGTTCTCGTCTTCACGCTGCTGTCGTCGTGGATCGGCTCGGGCTCTTTGCTCGGAGGTGCGGAGAACGCGTACAAACATGGCTTTGCAGCGCTCTGGCAATCCGCTGGGGGCTGGGCCGGACTGGCGCTGATCTATTTCATCGCGCCGCGCGCACGTAAGTTTGCGCAGTTCACCATCCCCGACTTGCTGGAGGTGCGCTACAACCAGCTGGCGCGCGTGCTGGGCGTGATCGCTGTTCTCTTTACCTATACCGCGATCACGAGCTATCAGCTCATCGGCGGCGGGGACATCCTACATCTGGTCTTTCCCGGGTCGATCTCGCCTGATGCAGGTAAATATCTGATCGCTGCCTTCGTCATCGTCTTCACCGCGATTGCCGGCATGTCGTCGGTCGCGTACATGGATGTGTTGATCGGGGTGATGGCCACCGTCACGCTGATCGTCGCGCTGCCCTTCCTGATGCACCGGGCAGGCGGCTGGCACGGCGTGCACACCGCATTGCCGGCGACGCACTTTGAGATTCTGGGGGACTTCAGCTTCACCCAGGCTCTCGAGCTTTTTTTGCCCACAATGCTGCTGATGCTGGGCAATCAGTCGATGTATCAGAAGTTCTTCTCCGCCAAGTCGGAGAAGGCGGCACGACAGGCAGTCGTAGGCTGGGTGATCGGAACCGTCATCCTTGAGTCGGTGATTGTCGCGATCGCCGTTGTGGCCTCGGTCGTCTTTCCCACTGGCGAGGTACATGATCATCCGCGCGAGATCATCGCCTGGTCGGCATTGCATGGGCTGCCGGCGTGGCTTGGTCCGTTGTTGATGGGCGCCGTCTTCGCCAAGATCATCTCCACCGCCAACAACTATCTCTTCTCGCCCGCCACCAACCTCGTCAACGACGTTTTCTCCCGCTACATCGCGCCCAACGCATCGAATCGCGTGGTGCTGTTCGTATCGCGATTGATGGTCGTGTTCCTTGGTCTGTGGGCGCTTTACCAGGCGCTGCACACGCAATCCGTGTTGCAGAAGACGCTCTACGCCTACACCATCTACTCCGCTGCACTCACGCCGGTTGTGTTGGCTGCCTTCTACTCCCGGCGCGCCAGTGCCGCAGGCGCCGTCTCTGCCATCGGCGTGGGGACATTCGTCACCGTGTTCTGGGACACGGATTTCATCCGCCACCATCTTCCGGAGGCACTCGCCGGGCGGGACGCGATCTTCCCTGCGCTGATCGCCTCCGTCTTCTGCCTGGTGGTGGTGAGCGCGTTTACCGGAGCGCCGCGCCGCGAGCAGATCGCGCCGTTCTTTCCAACTGCCGAACCCGCGGCTGGCGAGCCTGCATCCTGATCTGTATCCATGGCCATCGCCGCCCTCACCGTGGAACTTTCGATCCCGCTCTCGCGGTCGCTGAAGGACCGGCGCCAGGTGGTACGCAGCATGAA
>DASZGZ010000174.1:0-4652 GCA_035938355.1 Acidobacteriaceae bacterium | reverse complement strand
GTGAGGCGTTACCGCGAGGAGCGCCTGGCAGGCACCGGGATCACGCCGATATTCCCGCTGTGGGGCCGGGACACCTCCGCGCTGGTGCGCGAGATGCTTAACGGTGGGTTGCGCGCTCGAATCACGTGCGTCGATCCTGAGAAGGTGCCCGCGTCCTTTGCCGGGCGTGAACTGGATCTTTCTCTGCTTGCGGAACTCCCGTCGGGTACGGACCCATGCGCAGAGAACGGCGAGTTCCACACCTGCGCGTATGCCGGCCCGATGTTTGCGCGATCGATACCGCTTGAGGCGGGTGCGGTGGAACGCCGTGACGGTTTTGTCTTCGCGGATTTCAGCGTGCAGTGAGTCAGTATCCCTAATGTTCCGGGCGTTTCAGCCGGAACAGCACTGTTCCCGGGTCCTTGCCGGTTCCATCAAGGACGAATCCGCATCTGCGCAGGACACCGATCGATGCCGCGAGGTGCGCATAGGTCTGGGCGCAGACCGAATGCACGGGGCTGTAAGCGAAGATCCAGGGTACAAAGCCATTGATCGCTTCCGTGACGTAGCCGTGACCGCGGAACTCTTTGAGGATCGAGTAGCCGATGTCCACTTCATCCAGCGTTTCCGGTGGTTGCGTGCATCCGCACCCGCCAATCAGTACCGGGGGCGCGGACGGCTGCTTGACAGCGACATAGCGGCACCATCCCCTGTAATTCGGATGGCGATGGACGCGTGCATAGAGGTAGTCGATTGCCTTCTGGTCCCAATATTGCGGCGGCCAGGTATTCGGTACGATGACTCCGAGAAGTTCATCGAGCCCGCGCCCGCGCCGGTCCGCATCCAGCATCGCCTCGGTGACGGTGATGAGCAGCAGCCGGGGTGTCTCAATGGTTTGTTCTGCGGCAGGCATCCGTGGGCCCCACGTTTTGCATGATGTTTCCCTGCTAAAAGTGAGCAGCTTAGTGACGCTGGCATGGTCGGCCGCGCATCCCACACGCTCACTGGAGAGCTCTGGCACAACCGCGAAACAACGCTACCATTGCACAGCGCAATCGGCAATGAAACGCCGACCGCACTCGATGGTTTCTTTGGAGCCCATTTTGAGCCACTGACCGGGGGCGCCCCATGGTAGGATCATAGGTTTTCCCGGAGATCTATCAATGAGCGCAGCCACCCTCCCCCACGCATCCAGCCACTCCTTTCGCCTGACTGAGGAGCAGGAGCAGCTGCGTCGCGAGATACGCGCCTTTGCCGCGAAGGAGATCGCACCGCACGTCATGGAGTGGGACGAGGCGAGCGAGTTTCCTTCTGCCGTCGTGAAGCAGCTGGGCCAGATGGGGCTGCTGGGCATGCTTATCCCGGTCGAGCTGGGCGGCGCAGAGCTCGGCTATGTCGATTACATGACGGCGATCGAGGAGATCTCGGCCGTCGATGGCTCGATCGGAATCATCATGGCAGCACATAACTCGCTTGGCATGAACCACATCTATGTCGCGGGAAATGCCGAGCAGCATCGTCGCTACATTCCAAAGCTGGCCACGGGAGAATGGCTCGCCGCCTGGGGACTCACCGAACCCGGCTCCGGTTCGGACGCGGCGGGTGCGCGCACCACCGCCGTTCGCAAGGGCGATCGATGGGTCTTGAACGGTTCGAAGACCTTCATCACCAACGGGAGCCATGCCAATGTTGCCGTGGTCATCGCCGTGACGGACAAGACACAGGGCACGCACGGATTGTCAGCGTTCATCGTCGAGAAGGGAATGCGCGGCTTCCGCCCCGGCAAAAAGGAAAACAAGCTGGGGTTGCGAGCCAGCGACACATCGGAACTGATCTTCGAAGATTGCGAAGTGCCGGCAGAAAACCTGCTGGGCAACGAAGGCGAGGGCTTCGTGGACTCGCTGCGCATCCTCGATGGCGGACGCATCTCGATCGCTGCACTCGCTCTGGGTATCGCGCGCGGCGCCTACGATGCGGCGCGCAATTACGTGAAGCAGCGCAGGCAGTTCGGCAAAGCGATCGCCGAGTTCCAAGGCATCCAGTGGAAGCTCGCCGATATGGCCACGCAGCTCGATGCCGCGCGCCTGCTGACCTTGCGTGCGGCCGCCATCAAAGACGCAGGCCAGACCACAACCAGCGAGTCCGCCATGGCCAAGCTCTTTGCGAGCGAGGTTGCGGTGCGCATCTGCGACGAGGCGGTGCAGCTCCACGGTGGGTATGGCTTCATCAAGGATTACCCGGTGGAGAAGTTCTATCGCGACGTAAAGCTATGCACCATCGGCGAAGGAACCAGTGAAATCCAGCGCATGGTGATAGCGCGCGAACTGCTGAAGCGCCCCTGAACCGCTGTCCTTTTCGACTGCTACACTCGCAGCTTGCAGAATACGGTCCAACCCGGAAACATGAGTCATGCCGTAGAGGCGAAGCTGGCGGAGCGACTGCTCGCCGGTGACCGGCGCGCACTGGCTCGGGCGATTTCGCTGGTGGAAGACGACGCACCCGCGGGCCAGTCGCTGCTCTCGGCGTGCTTTCCGCACACCGGGGCGGCGTTGCGCATCGGCATCACCGGCGCTCCTGGCGCAGGCAAAAGCACGCTGGTGGACCAGTTGGCCCGCGCATTCCGCGAGCAACAGCGTAAAGTCGGCATCCTCGCGGTAGACCCTACCAGTCCGTTCAGCGGTGGCGCGATCCTGGGTGATCGCATCCGCATGGAGCGGCATCACGCGGACAACGGAGTCTACGCGCGCAGTATGGCTACACGTGGCGCGATGGGCGGCCTGGCGCGCGCCGCCGTCGACGCCGCGATGTTGATTGAAGCCGGCGGCTTTGATCGCATACTGATCGAAACGGTCGGCGTCGGCCAGGATGAGATCGACATCGTACGGCTGGCGGACATCACGATCGTGGTGCTGGTGCCGGGCATGGGCGACGATGTGCAGAGCATCAAGGCGGGAATTTTGGAGATCGCGGACATTTTCGTGGTGAACAAGAGCGATCGCGAAGGCGCGGACCGGGTCGAGAAGGAGTTGAAGGCGATGCAGTCGTTCGCTTCCTCGCACGGCAGTTGGGTACCGCCGGTAGTGCGCACGGTGGCATCTACAGGGCAGGGAACGGATGGACTGGTTGCCGCGCTCGACAACTTCATCGCGTGGCTCTCGAGAGAGGAGCATCTGCGCCATCGGCGGGAACAGCAATGGGGCCAGCGCTTGACCGAGATGGTACGCGCCGCTTTGCTGCGCGGGTTGCGCGCACATGCGCTGAAGCCGGATGAGCTGGCAGAACACGCTCGCCGCATTGCAGCGCGGCAGGAAGACCCCTTCGTGACTGCGGCGCAGATGGTTGAAGCGATTACAGGAGACACCCGCCGATGAGCAAGCAGACAGAAACATCCGCAAACGGCGCGCGCATCGACCATCTGGGCGTCGCCGTCGAAAGCATCGCCGCAGCCCGCGGATTTTACGAGGCCCTCGGCCTGAACGTGACGCATGAAGAGACAGTCGAACACGAGGGCGTGCGGGTCGCGATGATACCGCTCGGTGAAAGCCGGGTGGAGCTGCTGGAGCCGCTGGGTCCGGAAACTACCGTCGGCCGTTTTTTGAGCAAGCGCGGTGCCGGCCTTCATCATGTCGCTCTGCACGTCGATGACATCCATGCCGCGTGGGCACAGCTTCAGGCTCGCGGGGCGACACTGGTGTCTCCCGCCATCCAGACCGGAGCCGGCGGTCACCTGTACTTCTTCGTGCACCCGAAGAGCACGGGCGGCGTGCTGCTCGAAATCTGCCAGGACCCGGCGTGATGTTCGAGCATCCGATACTTGCATTCGACACCTGTGGAGAGGTCGGAACGGCCGCGCTGGTTGATCTTGAAAATGAGGCAACGACGGTTACATGTATCAGCCAGACGGAACTGGGCGGACGAACCGCCTCGGCTCAGTTGTTGCCGGCAATCGATGAGATGTTGCGAAAGGCTGCGCTTGACCCGCGGGCGCTGCGGGCAATCGTGGTTGTCAATGGCCCGGGAAGCTTTACGGGAACGCGCGTTGGCCTGAGTACGGCCAAGGGGTTGGCCCATGCGGCTGGAGTGCCGGTTGTCGCAATCTCCCGTCTCGCGGTGCTTGCTGGTCTGGATAGCAGCCAGAAAGATTCGCTTGCATTGCTCGATGCCGGGCGCAACGAGTTTTATGCCCGCCGGGCGGCACGCGAGTGGCTGGCCACTTTTGAGGAGATTGCCGCTGCGGCCGACGCCCGGGTTCCATTGATCATTGCCGAGCCCCGGATCGAAGTGCGGCTTTCCGCCTGGATTCCCCGACGGGTCGGCCCGCTCGACGCGTGTGCTGCGGCAAGTGCTGCATTGGGGGCTGTGCGAGCTGGCAAGTGGGAAGATCTGGCCACTCTCGATGCCAATTACCTTCGCCGATCCGACGCAGAACTCTTCGCGCGGCCTGCCTCCGCGACGCCACGATGATGCGGCTTCGCCCCCTGTCAGAGTTGGATCTGCCGCTGGTGCGGACGTGGATGCGCGATGATCCGCATGCGCCGGCCTGGAGTGAGGACGACCTCTCTGGTTTGATCAGGGCGGCATCAGACAATCCGAGAAAGACGCGCAGAGCATGGGTGGCGGAGGATGCAGGCTTCAGTCAGCATGGATCGGCCCTGGTGGGATTTGCCGTCGCA
>DASZGZ010000173.1:0-1782 GCA_035938355.1 Acidobacteriaceae bacterium | reverse complement strand
AAGCAACTCGGCCCATCCCCGCGGCTGACCGTAATACGCATGAAGAAAATCTAATCGTACGAGTTGTAGAGTTCGGGCGATTCGAAGCGTGGGGCTATGGGACCTTCACAATTAACGAGATGTTTCTCGCGGTCAGTCTTTGCTGTCAGTCTGATCACGCTTATCACCGCAGCTTTAGCGGCCATTGCGCCGTTCGCCGCGCGAGCACACGACAACTTGCGTCCGAGCACGGACGATCCCGCTACCATCAGTGGCGTCGCGGACGTGCGCCTCACTGCCTCTGAGAAGGCTGCGCTCGAGCAGGAGTTGCGCTCCCTTGATCACACTCTGATTCAGGTCATCGTCACGAACGACGGGTTGGCGCCGGCGCGCCTGCTCGATGCCGAATTCACCTGGATCGATCGCGATGGCCGGAGCAGGAGTAAATCGGATCTCGTGAATCGAATCGGCTTGCTCTCCGCAGGTGCGGACACAAACCTCACGCTGCAGACGTACGGACGGGTGGCCCTGGTCACAGGCACGCACCGGCTCATGCCCGATAATGCGCCGGCGTTCTTCGCGCGAGTTTGGATACGCCAAGCCTCCGGCTGGCGACTTCTGCTCTACCAGGAGACCGCGGCGCCAGATTCCTCGGTGAAAGACGCGCACTACACAGTCAGCCACGCCGATTGGCCGGGGCGGTGCGAAAACCCCTGCCGCTCGCTGCCGTATAAACCGCTTTCCTCCGAAGCGCAGGAAATCGTTGCATCGTTCATGGCAGGGCAAAAAGCTGTATTCGATGACGACGCCGAGACCGCCAGCCGGATCCTAGGCGATGACGTTCTGTTTGTCACGCCTGACCGCGAGCAGCCCATCGACAAAACAGAGCGCATCGCCCTCATGCGTAACTTCAGACATGCGAGGGCCGCCGTTCCACCGCCCGCAGTTGCTTCCATGGCTCTGTGGGTATTCGGCAATGCCGCCGTCATGTCCGCGGATCAGGAATCGCAGTCCGGAGAAATGCTGCGGACCACGCGCATCTGGGCCAAGCGCGCCGCCCAGTGGCAACTCACCTTTAGCCAGCAGACCCTCGTGCAGTAACGGGCTGGCATTTTCTTGACTCTGCCCCGGGGTTTGTGTCCTGTGCACTTTGTGCTTGCTTCTTCTTACTTACGACCATGCAGAGCCGCTAGCCACGATCAACAATAAAAAACGGCTCCGACGCAAGTGATTGGGAGTATGCTCGCACGCGGCCAGGATGCTAAGGCACCGGATCCTAGTGGAGGGAAAATGCGCAAACAAGATCTCATCCGGCTGGTTACGTGCTCCCTGGTGGCCGCTCTGTCCATGATGATTCTCATAGCGACCGGGCAAGCGCAAACTCCTCCTCCTGCCGCCGCGCCCACACCGCCTGCGCCTCAAATGCCACCTTCCCTTGTACCTGCGAAAGTGATCGACCTGATGACAGCGGAAGGATCAGCAATATTCGGCGCGCAGTGGAAGACCATGGAGGCAAAGATCGTCGAAGGACCACCGATCGCCAATGCCATGCCCGGGTATAAGACGTCGTACGACATCCAGCCTCACGCAGGCGAGCCGGGTTTCGATGATTCGTCTTGGCCGACCATCGGCGCCAAGGGGTTGGCCGACCGGCGCGGCGGCGGCAAAGTGTCTTTCATCTGGTACCGCGCAAATCTGACGATACCGGCAAAAATCGGGGACTTCGACACGTCAGGTGCCACGGTTGTGTTAACGGCATACGTCGATGACTACGCGGAAGTGTGGGTCAATGGGCAGATGCCG
>DASZGZ010000172.1:0-8796 GCA_035938355.1 Acidobacteriaceae bacterium | reverse complement strand
CAGCCGGTTCATCAACAGACTTGGCCCACAATTGCATTTCATCGAACGTGGAGTTGGCTCACGTCCCTGCGCAGACCCCGTGGAAGTGATTTGTCCCTATTTCGTCAGGACGTTGAACGTCGCCAAGGTGAAGGCCCTATTTTGAAGAACCCAACTATAACCGCGGCTCGGCCAAAATTTCTACCGTCCTTGTTCTATCGCGACTGCGCAGTCTGAGGTGGCGACACATTCGCTGCGGCAGGTTCGACGGATAGCGCACGGCGCGGCTGCTCTGAACAGTGTGCTCAGGAGACACGGCCAAGTTCAAGCGGGCACCGGTATTCGAGATGGCGAGAGGCTTCTAGTGCTTGAGGAGCGCCACGCCGCAACAGACGAAGATGGCCGCCACCCAGCGACGGCGATCGACACGTTCCTTGAGGAAGATGCGAGCGGCGATCGCGTTGCTGACGAAGGTGAGCGATCCCGCCGCCGGCGCCACTAGGCTCACATCGGCGTGGCTCAGAGTAAAGAGCAGGGAGAAGAAGCTGATCGCCATGCAGGCGAAACCGGCGATGAAGCGTGGGTTGCGCAGCACGGTAAAGGCTGCTCCTAGAAATCCCGAGCGCGCCTTGACCACGTCGAGGTCGCCGATATGCCGGAAGGCGGAGGCGATGAGGATGTCGCCAGCGGTGGACGTAATGACATTCACGGACAGCATGGCCGTGAGTTCGAGGCCGGTCACTGCGGCGATCACTGCTTCGCTCCGTGTTGTGCAACGGTTCCGGTGATCGGCACGGCTACCTTGGAGCCCAGCCGTGCGTCGGGATCTGGCGAAGCGTGCTCAGTATAGGCCGGTCCGCGAGTGACGAAGCCAACCCCGGCCACGATGAAGAAGATGCCGAGCCAGCGCGCGGGCGTGATTTGCTCGTGAAGCCAGAAGCGGGAGAGAAGCGCGACCACCACATACGCGAACGAGGTGGCGGGTAGAACGAAGGTGACGTCCGCCCAGGAGAGCGCGGTGAGATACGAGGCGAAGAAGCCGATCAACAGGACGATGCCGGCCAGGACCCATGGCAGCTTCAAGGCGACAAGCAGAGTGCTGAGATGGTGCAGAGACACGGGTCCGAGCTGCTTCATGCCGACGTCGAGAAAGGTGTCACCCAGCGCCGAGGTGAGGGTGACGATGGCGAGGATGATGTAACGGCGTGGCGTCATCCGGTGTCCCGTGAGCGGCAGAGGCGGCCCTTAGGCCGCCTCGTGTTGAGAGAGAGAATGCGGATCAGGCTCCCGCGTTCACGACGGGCGTCGTTTTGCCTGCCTGCTGCTGTTTGGTGTCCTTCACGATCTTGTTGCGTTGTGCGCGCAGCTTCAGGAAGCTTTTGGCCTCCTGATAGAGCCGGGGCACATCGCGATTCACGATGGCCTTCCACACCACGCGAGCCGCTGCCTTGGGACGGAAGTAGTACTCATCGTAGAAGCGATGCACCATCTCCAGCACATACTCGGCGGGCAGGCCGGGGTACTCGATGTGCGCCATCTGGTGGCCGCCGGAGTCCGACATGTTGTGGTTGGTGATGAAGCCGTTCTTCTCGGCGAAGTCGTAAAACTCCGTGCCCGGGTAGGCATGGGCGATGGAGACCTGTATGGTCTCGCAGTCCAGAGACTTGGCGAAGTTGATGGTGTTGCGAATGGATTCCCTTGTCTCGCCGGGGAGGCCGAGGATGAAGTCGGCATGGATGGTGAGGCCGAGGTCGTGGCAATCCTTGGTGAAGGCGCGCGCGCGTTCGACGGTGGCGCCCTTCTTGATGTTCTTCAGGATCTGCGGATCGCCTGACTCATAACCGACGATGAGCAAACGGCATCCGGCATCTTTCATGGCCTTCAGCGTTTCGCGGTCGGTGGTGACGCGCGAGGTGCAGGACCAGGTGATACCGAGCGGCTTGAGCTTTTCGCAGAGCTCGACGGTGCGCGCCTTCTGGATGTTGAAGGTGTCGTCGTCGAAGAAGAACTCCTTCACATGCGGGAAGTTCTCCTTGGCCCACTTCATCTCAGCGGCCACGTCGTCGGTCGAGCGCTTGCGCCATGCGTGCCCGCTCAGCGTCTGCGGCCAGAGGCAGAAGGTGCACTGCGCGGGGCAGCCGCGGGTGGAGTAAAGCGCGATGTAAGGATGCAGCAGGAAGGGGACGTTGTAACGGGTGACGTCCATGTCCCGCTTGTAGATCTTGGTGGCCCAGGGCATCGCATCCAGGTCTTCAAGCTGCGGACGATCCGGGTTGTGCGCGATAGTTCCATTCGCATTGCGGTAGCTGATACCCAGAATCTCCGACAGAGGCTTGCCGTTCGCATACTCCACCACCGACATGTCGAATTCGCGGCGGCAGATGAAATCGATGGCGGAGCACTCGTTCAGCGCGCGGTCGGGCGAGGTGGTGACCGGCGGCCCGACGAAGGCGATCTTGATCGACGGGTTTGAGCGCTTGATGGTTTGGGCCAGCGCATGGTCACCGGCCCAACCGACTGTGCTGGTGAAGAGGACAAGGAACTCGTAGCCCTTCGCGATCTCGATCGTCTCTTCGGCAGAGACGTGGTGCGGCGGAGCATCCAGCAGGCGTGACCCCTCGAGCAGCCCGGCCGGATAGGCGAGCCAGACAGGGTACCAATATGATTCGATCTCGCGGGTCGCGGGCCAGCGGCTGCTGGCGCCCCCATCAAAGTTTTCAAACGAGGGCGGGTTCAGAAAGAGCGTCTTCAGTGGCATATTGTGTACCTCCAGTGTACCAGCCAGAGCAGCGCAAAAGGGCAGGAAATTGCCCTGAAAAGAGTGCATTCCGTAATGATGATCAAACGCTACAAATCCTTATGGATGTGTAGCCTGCATAGCCCATTCTTCGAGCGTGCCGAGTGAGCGCTGCAACTGTATCTCGGCTTGCATGAGCAGAAAGTCTGCCTCGAGCTTTTCTACGTAACGGCGCCGCTCCTCGATCCGGGCTTTTTGCTCATCCAACGGCGTCAAGGGGCTGGCGTTGGGGTCTCCGCTGCCGTTCTGTAAACGGGTCATGACGGCGTCCAGATTTTCCTGCGCGTAGTCGCTCTGCAGGCGGGCGATCTTCTGCTGCGCGCGCAGCTCTGCGAGACTGCTGGAGAGTTCGCGCGTCTGTTCGCCAAGTTGGAGACGCAGGAGGGCTGCCTGCTCGCGGGCGTGGACGGCATCCGCCGCGGAGCCGCGCGCACGGGCGTGAGCCTGCGCGTCGAAGATGGGCAGTGTCAGGTTGATTCCCACATCGAAGTTGTTGTGCTGAAAGCGCAGGTAGTACTCCGCGTAGTTGTTGAACTTGGCATAGCGGCTGTATTGAATGCCGAAGCCAATCTCCGGGCGCCACACCTTTTTGCTATCGCCATACGCGATGAGCTCTTTGGACCGGGCATCGGCTTCGGAAGAGGCAACGGCGGGGCTGCTATTGAGCGTTGCGTTGAAGCTCGCTGCGGCGGGGTCCGCGGGCGGCGCAGGAATCGAGGATGGTTCCGATGCGATCGTGTCTTCATTGAGTCCGGTGAGGTTTGCGATGCGGAGCCGCAACAGACCCATGTGGTCCTCGAGGTGGAGGCGTCGAAGATCGAGTTGCGCATTGATCAGCTCGGCCTGAGTGACATCCATGGCGCTCGACAGTCCGGCGGCGTTGCGCTCGCGCTGGATCTCGACGAGGCGCTCGCCGAAGCTGTGCTGCTGGTCCAGCGCTTCCAGCTGCTGTTTCTCGGAATCCAGCTCGACGTAGCTGAGCGCTGCCTCTGCGACCACTTTCTCGCGTGTGTCGCGTAACGATGCCTGAGCGGCCGCGAGCGATGCGCGCGCGGAACGGATCATGGCCGGCTGCGAGAAAGAGAGCGCCAGGGAATTCGCGCTGGCATTGACGACGGTGGGCTGGCCAACCGGAAATCCGTAGGAGTAACCGAGGCCTGAGCCGATTTGCATCATGGGAACGTACGCATCCTTGGCCTGCGATACGCCTGCCGCGGCGCGGTCTACATCCGCGAGGGCCATCTTGACCTCATGCGAATTGCGCATCGCGAGGTCGACTGCGGTGTAGAAGGAGATTTGTGCCTTGGCCGGCTGTGCTGCGGCCACCGCCAGGGTAGCGAGGGCGGCTAGTGCAGGCGCAGCAACTCGCGGGCAAAAAGGCACGTGTGGCAAAGGGTAGTGTCCTCTACTACTTCAGCGTCCGGTATTTGTGGCAACCTGCTTTGTTGGATGATAGACGCTGGCAATGTCTGTTGCGGCCTGAATCTCGCGCGCTGCACCCTCACTGTCACCCTGTTTGTTAAGCAGGCTGGCCAGCAAAAGATGGACGCGGAAGGCGGGCTCGTCTTCCGACTTTTCGGGTGAGGCGAGATATTCGCGAAGCAGGCGGATCGATGTCTGCGGATCCTGACCAGCACGAGTCAACAAGTGCGCGGCACCCACCAGGGGCTCGCCGCGAGCGCCCTCTGCTTCCAGGCCGGAGTGGATCGCCTCCAGCATATGAGGGAGATCCTTCTGCTTCTGGTAGAAGGAACCGAGAGCCATCCAGTAGCTTGCGGGGCGGCGGGAGGCCGATATCGCTTCGCGAAAATGCTGCTCTGCGCCCGCCGTGTCTTTGTTGCTCGCGGCGATGCGGCCACGTAACTCTTCGGCGCGGGCCCGGTCCACGTCATCCAGTTGAGCCGCCACCGCGGCTGCCTTGTCCTTGCCGCCACCGACGATGCCCGGGGCTTCGGTGTAATACTCGCCCAGGTCGGAGAGCGCTTCGGCATTGTGAGGATCGAGCGCCGCGGCCGTTTCCAACTCCGCCTTCACCCGCTTGGCGAGTCCGTAGGCCTTGATGAAGGAGACGCGGTCTGCCTTCTCTCCCAGGGCTCTGCCGTACCAGAGGTGATTGTCACTGCTGTTCCCGTCGAATGCGACAGCCTTCGCGCAGGCGCTCAGCGCCTCGTCCCACCGTTCCAGTTGCAGTGCTAGGCGGCACAGCAGTTGCTGCGCATCGGCATCGCGACTGGACCGCGCGATGGCGGGCTGCAACTGTTGAAAGGCAGCATCGGCGCGACCCTGCTGAAGGTCGTGAATCACGTCCATGCGGCCTTCGGGGGTGAGCGCCGCCGCCGTCAACGGCATGAGCAACGCCAAGAGCAATGTTGGAGCAATACGCATGAATATTTGTAGGTTCGAAGCGGCGATCGTTAAAAATCTCTAGCGGTCGATGTGCACGGGCACGCGTTCCGCAAGGGGTTCGCCGTTGGTTGTGCCGAGCGCCACAATGGCATTCTCCGTGAGTCCGCGGACGATCTGCACCTGGGTCAGGTTGCGCGCGCCGGCGGAGACCTGCTGTCGTCTAAGTACTTTACCGTGCAGAAGATAGACATAGTCCTTGCCGTTCTCACTGTGCAGCGCTTCGCGCGGGATGGAAAGCACGTGGTCCAGTCTCTGCTCGGTGACTGTGACCTTCACATTTGTGTTCGGCAGCAGCTCGCCGTTCGCATCGTCGACGCTCAACAGGACCTCGCCGACATTGCGAGTGTTCTGAAAGTTAATGATGGTCGAAGGCATGCTCAGGATTCGCCCATGCCATGTTCGATTCGGTTGAGCATCCCAGACGATGGTGGCCGGCTGACCGGCGTGCAAGGCGCCCAGTTCCGGCTCATCAAAATAGGCACGGATCTGAAGTTTTGAAAGATCGGCCATCTGGAGCAGCAATGCGCCCGGACTGACATACTCCGATACGGAAACCGGCAGGGAGTAGACGGTGCCGGGGAACGGCGCCCGCACGTTGGAGTCGGCAACCACGGTGTTGGCGGCGGAGTAGCCTGCCTGAGCCTGCTCCAGATCCGCCTTGGAATGGACGAGGTCCGCGGGAGAATAGCGCGCCGTCTGCTTCTTTTCGAGGGTCGAAAGGGAGGTGTCGGCGAGGTTGAGCCTCTGCTGCGCCGATGTCACCTCGCTGGGGGCGGCGGCGCCCTGTGCGGCGAGCTTTTTCAGCGCATCGAGATCGTGCTGGGCCTGATCACGATCCATGCGCGCCTTGGCCAGTTCGCCGGCGAGCGAAGTGCGCTCTTCGAGAGTTCCGCCGCCTTGCGCGGCCTGGTAGCTTGCCTCTGCGCCGCGCAGCGCCGCGAGCGCACTGGCGCTGTGCGCGACAGCATCCGAGTCATCCAGCGACAGTAGCAGCTTGCCCTTGGGAACGTGCTCTCCAGCCCGCACGTAGAGATGCTTCACGGTAGCCGGCGCCGGGGCATGAGCTTCGAAGTTGTGCTGCGGCTCAACTTTGCCGTTGGTACTGTCGGTCGTGATCAGATCCTGCATGGTCGCCTGCGCGACACGCAGGGGCAGCTCCTCGCGGGTGAGTCTGCGGACTGCGAAGAAGACGATGATCAACAGGACTGCGGCGAGCGACCACAAGACCATCGGTTTCGCTCTGCCATTTGAGGTTTCGGCCATTCGTTCTAAACCGTCGGTAAGTATATAAGACGCACCGGGTATGTCTCTGGAGTCAGAAAGATGGGGAGGACTCCATGCGTACAATATGGAAATGACGACCACGCCGCGATATACCGATCAACATGCACGCGCAGGGCTTGCCACGCGTTTTCCTGAGATTGAGACCTGGGAGAACCAGTTTCGCGGTTATGAGATCGTAATCGACAACCCTGAGTTCACCTCGGTGTGCCCCAAGACCGGGCTGCCGGACGCGGGTGTCCTGGTCCTTCGCTACATGCCGCGGGAGCGGTGCCTGGAGCTGAAATCCTTCAAGGAGTACCTTTTCTGCTACCGGAATCTGGGCATCTTCCAGGAGAACGTGGTGAACCAGGTGCTGGATGATGTGGTGAAGGCGTGCGATCCGGAATGGGCTGAGGTGAAAGGGGACTTCCGTCCACGAGGCGGCCTTTCGACGGTGGTGACAGCGCGCTGGCCGCGGCCGGCGAGTACGCGGTAGGTCCTTCCTTAAGGCCGATTGATGCTGGACGAGGAGCACCCACGGTACGGCCATGCGGCATGGGCGCTCGGCCTGCTGACCGCACTGAATCTCTGCAACTTCATTGACCGGTACGTGCTGCCTGGAGTGCAGCCGCTGATCCAGCATGATTTTCACTCCAGTGATGAACGAATGGGGGCGCTTACCTCTGCGTTCTTCCTGACGTACATGCTGGCTGCGCCGCTCACGGGGTGGCTGGGCGACCGGGTGCCGCGCAAGCCTCTGGTGGTTGCCGGAGCAGTGCTGTGGAGTGTGGCAACGCTGCTGACAGCAACCGTGCACAACTACGGTCAGCTGTACTTTCGCCACGCTGTTGTCGGCATTGGCGAAGCGACCTTCAGCGTCTTCGCCCCGGCGATGATCGCCGATATGTATCCGGAGCGCATACGGAACAAGGCGCTGAGCATCTTCTATCTCAGCATTCCTGTGGGCGCGGCGCTGGGATACCTGATCGCAGGGCAGCTTGGTTCGGCATACGGCTGGCGCATGCCCTTTCTGGTGAGCGCCGCGCCGGGGGTACTGATCGCGGTGCTGATCATGTTCTTCGTACGTGAGCCGGTGCGAGGCTCGGCCGACCGGCTGCAGTCCACGCCCACGCGCTCCACCATCGTGGGCGTCTTCACCAACCCGGCATACTGGACCGCGAGCCTGGGCATGGCGATGATGGTGTTCACGATGGGCGGCATCTCGGTGTGGCTGCCTACGTTTCTCTCGCGCGTGGAGGGGTACTCATTGTCGCGCGCAAATCAGATTCTGGGCGCTGTGACCGTGATCGATGGCATCGTGGGAACCATCGTTGGCGGGTGGATCGCCCAGCGCTGGCTGCGGACCAACCATCGTGCCCTGTACCTGGTCTCTGCGTGGAGCGCTGTGTTGACGTTTCCTGCTGCCGTGATGGTCTTCTTCGGACCACGCCCGCTGCTTGTGCCTTCAATCCTGCTGGCGGAGTTCTTTCTCTTCCTCAACACCGGACCGTTGAATACGGCGATCGTCAACTCCGTCTCCGCGCTGGTGCGCTCCTTTGCGATAGCACTCAATCTCTTCCTGATCCACGCACTGGGCGACTATCCCTCACCGCGGCTCATTGGCGCTGTCTCAGACTCGCACGGGCTGCGGCTTGGGCTTGGCCTGACGCTGGTCACGCTGGTGATTTCTGCGGCAATTCTCTTCCTTGGGGCGCGGTTTGCTCCGCTTCTGCCACCGGAGGAGGGGGCCGGGCTGTGATGGGGCTGCGGTGGGGCGGGGTTGCGCTGGGCTGGGTGGTGGCGTTGCTGTGGGCGAAGCGAACCGGGGCGTGGCTGCGCGGGATGTCGCGATTGCCGGATCTGCTTGAGCAGGCGCAGGCGCCGGTGCGTGGGACGATAAGCGTGATCATTCCGGCGCGGAACGAGGGCGCGGCTGTTGGGGTCGGGTTGCGGTCGCTGCTGGCATCGCGGGGTGTGGATCTCGAGGTGATCGCTGTCGATGATCGCTCGACGGATGAGACAGGCGCCGTGATGAAGGCGTTACAGGCAGACGTGCAGCAAGCGGGCATGCGCTATGTAGTTGAGCGCATCGAGGAGTTGCCGGCGGGATGGTTGGGGAAGCCGCATGCGATGGCGCGCGGAGCGGCGCTCGCGACAGGGGAGTGGCTGCTCTTCACTGATGCTGATGTGGTCTTCGCGGAGGACGCGCTGGCGCGTGCGCTGGCGTGGCTGGAGCGGGAAGGCGGGGACCATCTGCTGGTAGTGCCGACGGTGGTGGCGCGGAGCGCAGGCGAAGCGATGATGCTGCCGTTTCTGCACATCCTGTCGATCTGGGGGCCGCGGCTGTGGCG
>DASZGZ010000171.1:0-4286 GCA_035938355.1 Acidobacteriaceae bacterium | reverse complement strand
GGTCTTCGCGATCAGCCGCTTTGTCTCGCTCGGCTCCATTCTCGCGTCGATCGCTTTCGCTGTGCTGGCCTTCATGCGTGGCTATGGGAAGTTCACTCCCTGGCTGCTTGGGGTCTGCGTGATTGTGCCGCTCATCGTCATCGCCAAACATCACGCGAACATTCGCCGTCTGCTGACAGGGACCGAATACCGCTTCGGCAAAACGAAGGCCGCAGCCGCGTGAGCCGGATCGCCATTATCGGCAGCGGCGCGTGGGGCACCGCTCTTGCCATTTCGCTCGCACGCCGTGGCAGTCACTCGATTGCACTCTGGTCGCATACCGCCGCCGTGGCAGAGACAATCGCGCACCATCGCGAAAACCGCGCATACCTTCCCGGCTATGTCGTGCCCGATGTAGTCCAGCCGACAGACGATCTCGAGCGGGCACTCGACTCGGCACAGATCGTCATCGGCGTTATGCCTTCGGCCCACGTGCACGGGACGTATACACAGATGGCCCGGTTGTTGAACGCCGATCAGGCGATTGTGAGCGCAAGCAAAGGCATTGTCACAAGCGGCGGCGAGAGCGACACATATCTGCGCATCAGCGAGGTCATTGGCGAAGTGCTGGCCGCGCACAAGCTTGCGCTGCCCTGCGCTGTCTTCAGCGGTCCGTCGTTTGCGCAGGAGGTGGCCGCAGGACAGCCCACCGCCATGACGATTGCCTGCGGCGATATGGCACTGGCTTCACGGTTGCAGGATGAGCTCGCCGGACCTGCGTTGCGCCTCTACACCAATGACGATGTGGTGGGCGTGGAACTTGGCGGCGCGCTCAAGAACGTGATCGCCATTGCCACCGGCATTGTGGACGGCCTCGGGTTGGGCCACAACAGCGCGGCAGCGCTTATCACCCGCGGCATCGCGGAGATCACACGCCTCGCCCTCGTCTGCGGCGGGCGCCGTGAAACCATGGCAGGCCTTGCCGGGCTGGGCGATCTGGTGCTTACCTGCACCGGCGACCTGTCGCGCAATCGCCGCGTCGGGATTGAGCTTGGCAAAGGTCACCGACTCAGTGACATTCTCGATGGCATGGGCGGCAAAGTGGCAGAGGGCGTGCTGACCACCCGCGCCGCGCTGGGGCTGGCAAGTGCTCGCGGCATCGAGATGCCGATCACCGCGCAGGTGGACGCCATTCTCCACGGTGGCAAGAGTCCGCGCGAGGCCGTCGCGGAGCTCATGCGCCGTCCCGGCCGGGACGAACTGTAATCTCCTGCCGCGCCGTCCCCTATACACTGAATCAGACGGACATTTCATGATTCAGACACTTTTCGGCAGCCTGAAAGAGGCTGAGGAACCCAAAAAACGCGGCATCTTCGAACGCATGCGCGAGGCGGTGACGCGCACCCGCGAGAACCTATCGCAGTCCCTGGAAGAGATCGTCGCGCTGACTGTCGAAATCGACGACAAAGCGCTCGACGAGCTGGAGATGAGCCTGATCGCGGCCGATCTCGGCGTGGTCACCGCGCAGGAGATCCTTTCCGCACTGCGGGAGCGCGCGCTGACCCACAAGATCCGCGATGGAGCGGCGCTGAAGGAGATGCTGCGCACCGAGATCAAGGCTATTCTGGACGCGTATGCCACTCCGCCGCGTGTCGTCGAGCAGCCACCCGAGGTGATCCTGCTGGTAGGCGTAAACGGTACGGGCAAAACCACTACCAGCGGCAAGCTGGCCGCGTGGTACCGCCGAATGGGGAAGACCGTATTGCTGTGCGCCGCGGACACCTTCCGTGCTGCGGCCATCGAGCAGCTGGAGATTTGGGGACAGCGCACCGGAGTCGAGATCATCAAGACCAAACAGGGCGGCGATCCCTCTGCGGTGCTCTTCGACGCGCTGAATGCGGCGAAGTCTCGCTCAACCGATGTGCTGCTGGTCGACACTGCCGGCCGCCTGCACACCAAGAACGATCTGATGAAGGAGCTCGACAAGATGCGCCGCACCACGCAGCGCTTCATTCCCGATGCGCCGCATGAGGTGCTGCTGGTGATGGACGCGACCACCGGCCAGAACGGGATGCAGCAGGCGAAGCTCTTCACCGAGTCCGCGGGCGTGACGGGCATCGTGCTGACCAAGCTCGATGGCACGGCCAAGGGCGGCGTCGCCGTTGCGATCGCGCGCGAGCTGCAGCTTCCCGTGCGCTTCGTCGGCGTGGGCGAAAAACTCGATGACCTGCTGCCCTTCGACAGCGCGGCCTTCACCGACTCGCTGCTCGGCGCCTGACGCCTATGGCTGAAGCGCCGCAGAACGCAAGCGGAAATCCGGCAGCAGACGAGACGCAATGGATGGAGCGCGCGCTCGAGCTGGCGCGCGAGGGCATCGGCCTCGCATCTCCCAATCCAACCGTCGGTTGCGTGATCGTCCGCGACAATCGCATCGTCGGCCGTGGTTTCCATCAATACGCGCAGCGCGATCATGCCGAAGTAGTCGCTCTGGCGGAAGCGGGCGGCGCAGCGCGCGGCGCCACGGCGTATGTCACGCTCGAGCCTTGCAGTCACTATGGGCGCACCGGGCCGTGTGCCCGCGCGTTAATTGAGGCCGGCGTGGCTCGCGTGGTTGCCGGCACGGCCGATCCCAATCCGCTGGTAGCGGGCAAGGGATTGACGATGCTACGCGAAGCCGGCATCGAAGTACTGGTCGGCACCGGCGCGACGGAGGCGCGAGAGCTCAACGACGCCTTCGCGCACTTCATCCGCCACCGCACGCCGCTGGTCTCACTTAAGATTGCGGCGACACTCGACGGCGCCATCGCGCCATCCCCTGAGGCGCATCGGGAAGGCAGATCGTTCCCGATCACTGGCCCGGCATCGCGGGCCCGGGTGCAGGAACTGCGTCACGCGCACGATGCTTTGCTCACGGGCATCGGCACCGTGCTGGCCGACAACCCGCTGCTGACGGACCGCAGCCAGCGTCCGCGCCGGCGGCGGCTTTTGCGCATGGTGCTCGATTCGCAACTACGGCTGCCTCTCGACTCGCGCATCCTCTCAAGCGTCGAAGACGACCTGCTCATCGTCAGCCGCAGCGGAGACACGGCACGACAGCGGGCTCTGGCCGACCGTGGAGCACGCGTGCTGAAGATCGAAGCACAGGCGGAGGGCGGCGTCTCGCTGCGCGCCCTGTTCGAATATCTCGGGAAGCAGGAGATCCTCAGTGTGATGATCGAGGCCGGCGCGCGGCTGAACCGCAGCGCACTGGCAGCCGATATCGTCGACAAGCTTTATCTCTTTCAGTCTCCGCGCTTCCTGGGACCGGGGTCGGTGCCCATGGTGGCGGGCAAACCTGCGGAAAGTCTGCCGCGACTGCTTCGCTACTCGACGGAGCGCATTGAAGACGACACGCTGATTGCGGGCTACCTTCATGATCCCTGGCAGTCATGATCCATGGAACTCCGTGGAAGCCTGTGGTCGGCTTGTATGGCAGGTGGAAGCTGGAGGCTCGAAGCTAGTAGCTTCTTAGTATGTTCACCGGCCTCATTCAGGAAACAGGCTCCGTCCTCAGCGTGGAGCGCCGCGGCGGCGTGCACCACATCACGATCCATGCACCGAGCCTCGCCGCACGCCTCCAAACAGGCGACAGCATCGCAGTCAGCGGCGTCTGCCTCACGGCGCTCGCCATCGCTCCGAACGGTCAGCCGGACCGCTTTGAGGCTGACCTGGCAGAAGAAACGGTCAGCCGGACCTCGCTCAGCCAGCTTGCTCCGGGCACAAAGGTCAACCTGGAGTTGCCAACGCCTGCGGGCACGCCGCTCGGCGGCCACGTAGTGCAGGGTCACGTCGACGGCGTGGGCCGCCTCCTTGCGTTGAAGCCCGTCTCCCCGGGAAATGACAAGATGGACTGGTGGCTGGAAATTGAGGTGCCCGAAGGCATTCGGAGCTACGTCGTAGAAAAGGGGTCGATTGCGATCGAAGGCATCAGCCTGACGGTTGCCCGCTGGGATGGCGAGCGCGTCAGCGTCGCCATCATTCCGCATACCTATGCGCACACCAACCTGTGCACTCACCGCCCGGGCGACCTTCTTAACCTCGAGGCGGATGTGCTGCTGCGTCATGCCGCCCAACTCCAGGCTGCGCAGGCGAGCGAGAGAGAAAACTTACAGAAACTTACTCTCGCTTTTTTAATTACCAACGGCTATTGAGTTTTCGCCATCTCAGCGTGACATGAGCGGAAACAGCGTTGCCCATCGTGGCTTGGATAAGCGGAAGGCATGCGTGTTTCTGATACTCGTTGCAGTGGGCATTGCGTGTATCTGCGT
>DASZGZ010000170.1:0-7415 GCA_035938355.1 Acidobacteriaceae bacterium | reverse complement strand
GGGCCTGCGGGAAATGACTCCCCGCGGAGCGAGTGAAGAGGAAGTCAGTTTCTGGAGTTCAGGTTTAGGGAAGAGAGAAACGCATGCAACGTAGCTATGAAGTGATGTTCATCGTGCGCCCCGATATGGAAGAGGCGGATGTCGACAAGCTGATCGCTGGACTGGAGCAGACCATCACCCACGGTGGTGGCTCTGTGAAGTCGACCGAGAAGCTGGGGCGGCGCAAGCTGTCTTATATGGTGCGCAAGTTTTCTGACGGCAACTATGTCCTGCTCGTGATCCAGGCGGATGGCAGCCTGATCGCGGAGGTCGAGCGCCGTCTCCGCGTGACAGAGCCGGTGATCAAGTTCATCACCGTGCGCATGGACGAGGAAGAGAAGCGGGCAGAGAAGATCAAGGCAATTCGCGCGACGCGCAAGAAGCTGAGTGCGCAGCCGGCTGCCGCGGCGCCTGAAGCCGAAGCAGTCCCCGCCACCACGGAAACCGCGGCCAGCGCCTAGAGCGACCCGTATTTAGCGCCGGCCACGCGCCGGCATCATCGCAGCCGGTCCTGTTTACGCAAAGAAGCTGACAGCAGGGCCTGTCCCGCCGACTGAATCAGAAAGCCGGGCGGGAAGAAAGAAGAAGGAAACCATGGCTGAAGAGACCAGCACAGCAACAGCAACACCACGCGCGGCCGAGGGCGCGGCAACCGAGCGGCCGGCCAGCGATCGTCCAGACCGCCCAGCAGGAGACCGTCCCGATCGGCCCGCAGGGGATCGTCCCGGTGGGCGCGGCCCCGGCGGACGTGGACCCGGCGGCCCAGGGGGACCTGGCGGTCCCGGCGGACGCAAATTTTTCCGGCGCAAGAAGGTCTGCAAGTTTTGCGTGGAGAAGATCGACTCGATTCACTACCGCGATGTGCGGCTGCTGCAGCAGTTCGTCGCTGAGCGGGGCAAGATCGTTCCCCGCCGCCTGACCGGTGTCTGCACCACGCACCAGCGGCGGCTGACCCGCGCCATCAAACAAGCGCGCAACATCGCCTTGCTGCCATTTGCCGCCCGGTACTAGTATTGCGCGTTCCGGTTGCGCGGCCTTTTGAAGCGCGCGCAACGCTGGATCGTCCACAACACTGAGGAGAGTTATGGAAGTCATTCTGAAGGAAGACGTCGACACACTGGGTCACCGCGGGGACGTGGTGAAGGTGGCCGACGGCTACGGACGCAACTTTTTGCTACCGAAGAAGCTTGCGATTGAAGCCACAGCAGCCAACCGGAACGTGATCGAGCAGATGAAGCAGTCGGCCCTCCGCCGCTCCGCGAAGGAGAAGGCGGATGCGCAGCAGCTGGTCGCGCAGATGGAGCAGGTGGAGCTGTTCTTCGAGCGGAAGGTGGGCGAGAACGACCACCTCTTCGGCTCGGTCACCTCATCGGACATCGCGCACGCCCTGGAGCAGAAGGGCTACTCGGTCGACCGCCGCAAGGTGCAGTTGGATGAGCCGCTGAAGCAACTGGGCGAGTTCCATATTCCGGTGAAGCTGCATCGCGAAGTGAGCGCGCACATCAAGGTGACGGTGAGCGCTGAGAGCGAAGAAGCCTGACCTGACTCTGCCGCTCCGGGTAATCGAAGGGCACGCGAGCTTGCGCCGCGTGCCTTTTCTTTTGCTCTCACACCTCCGAGTCAATAGCGGTTCGGCCCATAACAACTTATTCGCACGAAATTTCCCGGAAAAGGGAATAAATCTGCCGTGATTCAGCTAACGAATACAGCCGGGTGCCGGTTGCCCGCTTCTGAATCATGCCCGAGATGCTCCATGACCCGCGGTCCTTTTCGGACGTCGCCGGGTCCGATTGCCCGTTGTGCGCATCCGAGGATGAAGCGAACTGACGATGCGCAGGAAGACCTTCCCGCTGACCTCAGTGCGTTTCTTTCTCGCGTGCTTTGTGCTGTTTCACCATTCCGTGCGGCCTTTTTTTCCTGTGTTTTCCGCGCGGGGTGACCATGGAGTCCCAGAAGATTTCCTAGGCATAGTTTCGCTCGCGTTCCCCGCTTCGGCCAGTTTCTTCTTTCTGCTGTCAGGTTACGTGCTGAGTCTTGTGTATTTGCGCAACGGGCAGGTCATCGAAATACGCAGATTTTTCGCTGCACGGTTTGCGCGCCTTTATCCTCTGTACTTCGTCATGCTGATACTCACAACGCCGGAGCTTTTGGCGACGCAGGTGCAACGGCACGGCATGAGGATCGGGTCGATCAACACGGCAGAGATCTTTGCTGCAAATGTGGCCATGGTGCCAGTCTGGTACCCGAGTCGGCTGTTGCAAATCGACCTTCCAAGTTGGTCGCTATGTGGGGAAGTCTTCTTCTACGCGTGCTTCCCGCTGCTCGGCGCTTTGCTCTGGAGGTTGCGCGGAACCTGGTTGTGGATGACTGCACTGACCTTATACGTCGCGGGCCAGGTATTGGTCTGGAAGATGCGAACACAGATCGGGTTTGAATTGGTCATGGTCTTGCCTCCATTGCATCTCTCCACGTTTGCCCTGGGAATGCTGCTGGCTCGCTGGCAGACGCTGCAGCAGGAACAAGACCGAAAGCGCCAGATACGCGTGTGGCAGGCGAGCGCGGTGTTGGTGGTCTCAGCCGGCGCGGCTGTCTTGAGTGTATTCATGGTTCCCTTTTTTAGGGTGCCTGCACCCTACAACGATGGGCTGCTGGCGCCGGTTTTTGCGGGTTTTATCTGGGCGCTATCAGCGACCTCTATGCCGCTCTCGCGCTGGTTGAGCGCGCGATGGCTGGTGGCCCTGGGGAACTCCAGTTATGCGCTGTACCTTATTCATATGCCGATTCTGAGTTTGTTTCAGCACCTTCACTGGGTAACCGTGAGCTTCTATCCGGTATTCGTTGCGCTCTGCGTCGGTCTGAGTCTGTTGAGCTTCCACTATTTCGAGACGCCGGCCCGCTATTGGTTAGTGGAACGGTTTCATGCGTGGTTGCCGTGAAATACTCCGGGGAAGATGTCGACGTTTCCTCATGGTTCTCCAGTCACAGCGACCGGTATAGAACCTTCCTCTCCATGACGAGATAGGCCTGCCTATGCCAGCCTTCGCCAGACACGAGCTACTTCCGAATGACCGGGTCATCGGGACACACCCGCCTTTCTCCAACGCGAGTTAACTTCAGCGTCACCCTGATCGCACATTCTGTTCTCTGATGTCACGGACGCGGGCATGATGAAGAGTAAGCCTGAGTGACCGCAGCTCAGGTGAGATGGCCCATGGCTATTGCGCGTTACTCTGTGATTTGCTTCTTCGCCATCCTGCTGGTGCCGCCGATGATGGCGGGAGCCCAGGAGCCGATGCCTCCACAGCAGCCGAATCCTCCGCAAACAGGGCCGGCCATGCCTTCGGTACGGCTGCCCAGTGGACGCGCGGGTATGACCTCTCCCATCGACAACACGATGGTGAAGACGGACAGCGCCCCGGCGGGCGTGCTGCCTCCGGTTGTGCCCGCGGGCCGGCCGAGCATCGGTCTGGTGCTGGACGGCGGCGGCGCGCTCGGGCTGGCGCATATCGGAGTGCTGAAGTGGTTTGAGGAGAACCGCATCCCTGTCGATCGCATCACCGGGACCAGCATGGGCTCGCTGATCGGGGCGCTCTACGCGACGGGGCGTTCGGCCGAGGAGATCGAGGAAGTGGCGACGGGCGCGGAGCTGCCGAACATCTTTCATCTCTCCGTGGACTACGACCAGCTCAACTATCGGCGGCGCGAAGATCGGCGGGAGATGCCGGGTGCAGTTCAATTGGGCCTGAAGGGGGGCATTAGCCTGCGCAACTCGCTGCTGACCGACCGTGGACTAAATGCATTTCTGCACGACGAGTTCCAGAGGTACGATGGCGACCGCCTCCGCTTCGATGAGTTACCTATACCCTTCCGCTGTGTTTCCACTGATCTGAACACGCTGCACAAGGTGGTCTTTTATGGCGGCTCGATACCGCTGGCGGTGCGTGCGTCTATCTCCATTCCAGGCATTTTTGCGCCGGTAAAGTACCGGGGCCACTATCTCGTGGACGGCGCGATTATGGAAAATCTGCCGACCGAGGTAGCGAAGAACGACCTTCGCTCGGATGCGGTGATCGCGGTTCTGCTGCCATCCACGCAATTTACGGATAGCGATGTGGCGTCGGTGGTGGGCGTTTTTGCACGCGCATTTTCGGCCGGCACGGCGAGCAACGAGCGCGAGTCCGTGAAGTTGGCGAATGTCCTGGTGACGCCGGATACGGGCAACTATGGCGTGGGCGACTACAGCAAGGCGAAGGAGCTGATCGGTACCGGTTATGAAGCTGCGAAGACGCAGAGAGCAGGCCTTCTGAAATATCAGCTTTCCCCGGAGGCATGGAACGAATATCTGGCAGACAAACGCGCCCGGCGACGGGTGCGCCCGGGTCTGCTGGAGTCGGTAAAGGTGCAGGGCGGATCGCCTGGCGCGCAAGCCACGGTGTACGAGTACATGAAGCCCTTTGAAGGCAAACCGATTGAAGCGCGGACGATGATCGAGGCGCTAAGCCACGTGCAAAAAAATCAGACCTACGAGGCCGAATATGTAACGACAGGACCGTCCGGTGATACGCGCGCATCGGGGCCGGACACGGGTGTTCTGGTCACGCTGGAGCCGACGCGCAATGGGCCGCCATTCCTGTTGGTGGGCGCTGACGTTACCGCCATGACGAGTAACGTCACACGCGGCACGCTCGATCTGCGGCTCATCAACAATGATTTTGGCGGCTACCGGTCGGAGCTGCGCTCCGATCTGCGCGTCGGCTTTCTGACGCAGGCTTCGACCGAGTACTACCGGCTTCTTCGGCCGAACGGGTTGTTTGTGCAGCCGCATGCCGGAGTGCTGCGGCAGCCGGTCTATATCTACAGCAATCAGCAGCGCATTGCGGAGCGGCTGCAGCAGAATGCAGGCGGTGGGCTGGACTTCGGCCGCACCTATCACTCGCGCTCGCAGCTGGCCGGGGAATGGCGTTATGAAGCGGTCCGCTGGCACACGCAAAGCGGCGACGATTTTCGTCCGGATCTCTCGGGAACGATGCAGACGGGCGTGCTGCACTACACCTACAACAGCCTGAATGCGGGGCAGCTCTCCACGCGCGGCGTGCTGTTCGATGTAGCGGGGGGGGCACTGTATCACTCGCTGGCCAGCCAGAATGCGCCGGTAGCGCACCTCAGCACCCTGTATTCGAGGGACTTCTTCGAGAAGAACATAGTGGGACTGGCTGTTTCCGCCGATAGTTATTTCCGTCGCAATGTGGCAGACCCGCTGCGCTTTACGCTGGGCGGTCCGCTGCGGCTTTCTGCGTCGTCGATCGATGAATATCGCGGCACAGATGACATGCTGGCGCGGGCCGGCTACTACCGGCGCATTGCGTCGCTGCCGACACAATTGGGTGACGGACTGTACATAGCGGCCGCCTACGAAGGCGGCGAGATATGGTCGCCGGAGCGGCCAGCGCTTCTGCGACAGGATGGTGTTCTCGGCGTGCTGGCGACGACCCCCGTTGGCTCCATTACGCTGGGGGGCGCGGTCGGCGATGCTGGGAGAAGGAAAATATTCTTCACCTTCGGGCGGCTCTTCTAGCCGACACGGCGAAGGGGGCAGCTGCCGTAGACTGGTCCTATGGCACGAACTGAATCCACAATGCAGCCGCTAGGCACCCTTGCCTCAGACTTCTCCCTCCAGGATGTTCTTTCCGGCAAATTGATGACACGCGATGGAGTGAAGGGCGCGGGTGGCCTCCTGGTGATGTTCCTCTGTGTACACTGCCCGTTCGTGAAGCATGTCGAGCAGGGGATCGCGCGCTTTGCCGGGGATTACGCGGGACAGGGACTGGGCATCGTCGGCATCAGCAGCAACGATGCGGTCGCGTTTCCGGACGATTCGCCGGAAGGCATGCGCGCCCAGGCGAAGCGGCTCGGCTTTACATTTCCATATCTCTACGATGAATCGCAGGAGGTCGCGCGCGCTTATGAAGCCGCCTGCACGCCAGACTTCTTCCTCTACGATCGAGATCTGAAGCTGGTATATCGCGGGCAGTTCGATGCCAGCCGCCCCAGCCTCAACGTGCCGGTGACGGGCAGCGATCTGCGCCGCGCAGTGGAGGCACTGCTCGCAGGCAAGCCGCCACTCGAAGATCAGCACGCGAGCCTCGGCTGCAACATCAAGTGGAAGTAGCCTGTTGATCTGCCGCCTACATCGTTGACGCTACGGACTTGACCGGCTTCAGCGCAAAGTGGTGCGTTGCCGGCTGGGCGTCCTTTTGCTGCTGCGCGATGGAGGAATCGACGGCCTGCTGTAGTGCGTGCTGCTGCGCCACGGGTGCTGCTTCAGGATGCTCCTCAGTACCGGCGATCAGCGTGAATAGCTGACGCTCGAGCGCGTTGCGATGCTCTGTCTCCCAAGCCAGGGTCTGGGATTGCCGCAGCATCGGCGTTGCCATGCGCGCGAGGTTGACGCCATGCGACAGCGCATCGGCCGTGAAATTGGCAACGGGCTGATCATCGATGGTTAGGACATAAGAGCCCGCGGCGAGCCCGCTGATAGTCAGCATCTCCTGATCCAGCGCAGCCTCGATGCCGTTCGCTTCCAAAGCCGCGTCGCTCACTGGATCGGTGGCGGCGAGGGGAAGCGGCAATGGCAAAGCATTCTCGATCGCGGTCCACTGGAGTTCATCGATCTTCTTTTCGCGCTTGACGTCGGTGACGCTTGCGTTTTGCACGTCGGTCGCCTTCGCTTCGTGCGCATCGACAGTCACGCTGCTGACGAGCGACGGAGCATGCCAGGCCTTCAGGATCGTCGCGGCCATCACCCAGTGCACCCCTTCGCCAGGATGAACGCGATCGGGAATAAGCCGGGAGGCGAGATCAGGATGCGCGGCTTTGACCTTCTGGAGCACCTCCACGACGGGCGCGTTGAGGTCGACGAAGCTCTGACGGGTACGGTCCGCTTCGTTTCGATCGAACTGACTATAGGCCTGCATCACCTCGTTGATGTGCTCTGTGGGTTGCGTGATGTCATCGTACGGTGACGGACCGAGCAACGTGAGCTTCACACCGGGCGCGCCGTTGAGGATGGTGTCCACCATGGATCTGTAACCATCCTGGTAGGTTTTCTGGACGGCCGCATTCGGCGGACGATAGTAGCCGTCATTCATACCCAGCATGATGGTGACGAGAGTTGGCTTGTAAGGCAGAATGTCACGCTGGATGCGCAGATCAATCGGGCCCTTCGCTCCACCGGAGACCTTGTCTCCGCCGACACCGGACTGCGTCCACTGCACCTTCCAGGCGGGAAAACGCGTGAGCACGTACTCCTCAACAAACGTCGAGTAAAGTCTCTGGTCGGTGATGCTGTCGCCGTATAGAACGACGCGGTCACCATC
>DASZGZ010000169.1:0-3636 GCA_035938355.1 Acidobacteriaceae bacterium | reverse complement strand
GCAGCCGCGAAGGTCCCAGCTGACGCTCCAGAAATGTTCAATCCACCCGGTAAGGTCAGCAGGTGGCCGCCTGCGCGTGTGTTGCATACGCCCTTCCGCCGGCGGCGGCATGAGCACGCCGCGCGCCCGGCCAACGTCCGGATCGAAGATCTCCTCGGCTCGCGATGCGGCAGCCGCGCGCAAATTTGCGGGTGGCTGTCGCGTTTTTGCAATCGTCGCCATAGTTTCTTATCTACCGTGATGTGCAGCGAGGAGAAAACAACGTGAGTGAACTTTACATTCGCAAATCCATCGATGTGGAGGCTCCGGCGGCAACGCTCTGGCGTGTGCTGACCGAATCCGCTTTCATTGAGAAGTATATGTTTGGCTGTTACGCCGATACCGATTGGAAACCGGGCTCGCAGCTGCTATGGAAGGGCGCCACCGATAACAAGCTCTACGTGAAGGGACACGTCGTCGCCGTCGAGTCGCCGCATCGCCTGGTGTACACGGTGATCGACCCGAATTCGCCGGTTCCCGACGTTCTGGAGAATTACCTGACGATGAGCTATGAATTGAAGGCGCGTGGGCCGCATAGCTGTGCGCTCGAGATAACGCAAGGCGACTTCAGCATCGTGGCAAACGGGGCCGAACGCTATCGCGACTCGCTAAATGGGGGGGACTCCATTCTGCTCAGCATCAAAGGATTGGCGGAAGCGGAAGCCGAACAGAGTCAGCCGGCGTGACGTTCCAGCGCGGCGCGGTCCCATCCGGCTTTGTCGGCGGCAGCCGCATAGGTGCTTTCCAAAAAGGCTCGCACCGCCTCTTCCGGCGATGGCGCGGTGCGTGCGTCGTTGTACTTCAGCAGGAACTCGCCCAACTTGGTGTCGAAGTACGCAGCCGCTGGTTGAACCTTTGCCTCTGCGAGCCCGGCAGGTGACGGCGCGGCATAGCAGTAGAAGGCTGCTTCGCCGTAGCCGCCATTGCCGGGCCAGAAGCCTGCGCTGATCACCTCATGCGAGTACGCTTCGCGCGTGACAGCGTCTGCACCCGGCCGCTCCGGCGCGCGCCTGCCGGAGAAACGCGTCACCGCCAGGTCAAAGCTGCCCCAGAAAAAATGCACGGGGCTGACCTTGCCGATAAATGCGGACGAGAACTTTTGAAAAATCTGATCCACGCTCACCAGTACGCGCCAGAAGCGGTGCGCATATTCCGGGTCGTAGGAGGCGTGCACCGTGTCCAGATCGAAGCGAATCGGATTCTGAAGCTCCACCGGCATGGGGTGGATGTGTACATTGACGGCCAGCAGCGCGAGACATTGCTGAAACTCGCGATAGAAATCCGCGACTGTTTGCGGCCGCAGCGGGATGGACAGCGATGCGCCGGTGCTGAGCCTGAAGTGCAAATCATGGCTGACAAAGTCGAATTCAATATCCAGCATCTCGCCGCCGGATTGCATGGCAGAGGTGCTCAGCCCGCGCGCGCTGACGTAGAGAGGCACATTCCACCAGTGCGCCTGCAACGGGCTCAGCGCAAGCCGGACCTTGCCGACGATCTGCGTCCACATATGCAAGGTGGACGCGGTAGGCTCCCAGTTGGCCCAGTCAAGTTCCGGCCACTGATTCGATTTTGCTGACATGCTGCACCTCAGTCGGTCGAGGCGATGGTGCACCGAAACGTGCTCGGCGGGCAAGCATGACAGGCAGCGTTTCCGCGCCGGCGCTAAAAGAGCGTACGCAGTCGCGCGAGGATGGCCTCTGTTGCCACCGGCAAGGGACCGGGCAGCGTGCAGCCGCTGGCGTTTTCGTGGCCGCCGCCGCCAAGGGTTTCTGCCACCGCAGCGACGTTCACCGAGCCTTTGCTGCGCAGACTGAGCCGCACGCGATGGTTCGGCAGCTCGCGAAGGAAGACCGCTACCTCGACACCTGCGATCCCGATCGCGTAATTCACGATGCCTTCGCAGTCTTCCTCGGCGGCGTTCGAGCGTTGCATGTCGGATGTAGTCACCCACAGCCATGCCACGCGGCCATCGCGCTTCAGGTTAGCCAGCGCCGCCCCCAGCAGCAGCATCTTCGACATCGGATTGGAAAAGTAGACGTCCTGCGCGATGTGCGCCGGGCACGCGCCGAGCCGCACCAGTTCATGGGCTAGTGAGAACGTATGCGCATCCGTGCCTTCGTAGCAGAAGGAACCTGTGTCGGTGAGCAAAGCCATGTAAAGGCAGGTGGCCATCTCCGGCGTGATGCCCACGCCCGCCGCGCATGCCAGAGTGAAGACCTGCTCCGCAACCGCGCATGCGTCCGTGTCGATCCAGTTGAGGTGAGCGAAGTTGCGTCCGCTGGTATGGTGATCGATGTTAATGAGACGGCGGCCTTCCAGCCCCTCGAGCCGGCTGCGTTCGACGCCATCGCATTCCAGAAGGATGACAAGATCGAAGTCGCCGTCTACCTGCTGCCAGTGCTGGATGCTCTGTGCGCATGGAAGCCAGCGGTAGATCAGCGGCACGCGGTCGCTGAAAGCCATCGTCACCTGCTTGCCAAGCTGTTCCAGCATCATGCCGCATGCCAGCACCGAACCAACCGCATCGCCATCCGGACGCGCATGCGCGGTCACCAGGATGCTTCGTGCGTCGCGAACGGCTTCGAGGATCGCCTTGAGGATTGGAGCGCTCGCCGAGATGGAACGCTTGCCGTGCGCAACGGCCGGCGCGTGCATCGCGCCGTTTTCGAGCCGCGACTGCACGAGGGCGCCGGCCAACGCCGGATCCACCTGCCGCGACATGGAGGCAGACTGCTTCATGCTCCCTTGCCAGCCTCCGGAGTGGGTGCGGGCGTCTCGGAGGAACTGCTGCCCTTCCCACGCCGTCTGCGACCTAACAACTCGTCGATGCGGGCGGTCAGGCGGTCTGTACGATCGAGGTGGAAGCTGAGTTCGGGAACGTGACGGACGCCCATGCGTTCCAGCAGCTCATGCCGGATGAAGCCGCGCGCAGAGGCCAGCGCCTCCAGCATCGGCTCCTCATCTTCCGGCGGACCATCGTTGGCCACGTACACGCGTGCTGACTTGCCGCCGGCATTCAGCACCACCTCTGTCACATGCGCCGAACCGATGCGCGGGTCCGAGAGTTCTCCCTGGATCATGGTGCTGATCTCGTCGCGCAGGGTCTCGGCCACCCGGTCCTGGTGATATTTGCGAGCGCGTTGCTCTGGCATGGCGAACCTCCCCGGGTAAACCCAAAAGGATATCAGACATGGCCGGCGGGCACGGCAATTCGAGGAGCGCTCATGCAAGGCGCGCAGGAATCATCAGGATTCCACGAAGTCCCAGAATGAATCTGTGACTTCGGCGCCGTTTTCAATGGCGTAGCGTGTCGCGGCTCTCTCCACCTCAGCCATCAGTCCGCGCAGGTAGTCCCGCGATGAGGAGACGGCTGCGACGCCCAGCGTCGCGCTCTGCCAGGTGACCGCCTCGTCCAGTTCGGCCACCGAAACGTTGAATCCCTGGCGCAGCCGGTCTTTCATGCTGCGTACCACCTGGCGCCGGTCCTTCAGCGACCGCGAGAGCGGGATCGAAAGTTCCACGGTGAGGGCGGCGATGGCCATGGATACAGATCAGGATGCAGGCTCGCCAGCCGCGGGTTCGGCAGTTGGAAAGAAC
>DASZGZ010000168.1:0-12779 GCA_035938355.1 Acidobacteriaceae bacterium | reverse complement strand
CGCATGCACGATCGCAGACGGTCGACCGTCGGCTGCACCAGCGGCTCGGGAAGATAGTCGAGCGTGGTCCACAGCAGCACCGCATCGAACTCGCGGCCGGTAAAGTTCAAATTGTGTTGCAGAAAGCCTTCCACGTCGAAGACCGGGTCGCCGCCCTCTTCCGGCTTCTTCATCCACTCCGGGCTCTGCGCCTCCGGCACCAGGTCGGCCATGTAGACGCTGTGTCCGGCATTCGTCAGCAGGTTGATGTTCGTCGGCGACGTGGGGCCGATGTCCAGGATGTACAGACCGCTCTCAGTGAGCAACTCCTTCTTGAGATTTGCCCAGCCGCTCGAATGCCGCGCGATACGCGGTCCTGTCAGCACGGTGGGCGAACTGGACTGCGCCTCATCCTTGGATCTCTGGAACGGGTTCTTGAACACGTATAATCGGCGTCCCCGGCGCCACTTGCTGCAGGCAATTCGCGGTCCTGACGCGTCTACCGTTTCTCCGGCGCCTGCTGGCCCTTCGGTGCGGCGGCGTTCTGCACCAGGTCGACCTTGCCCTTGAAGTTCGCATTCTCTTCGATCGAGAGCCGCGCAGCCGTCAGGTCACCCGTCAGGGTCGAGCCCTGCCGCAGCTCCACCTTGCCCGAAGCGCGCACATCGCCCTGCAGCGTACCAACCACCACCACGTCCCGCGCGGAGACGTTCGCCGACACCTTGGCGTTCTGCCCGATGGTCAGCCGGCTATCGTTGAGCGTAATCGTACCCTCAACCACGCCGTCCACTACCAAATCTTCGCTGCCATTCACCTCGCCGCGGATCTGGACCGATTTGCCGATTACCGCTGCGCCGGACTCGCCTGCCGCCATATTGTCACGTCTCCTGAGGGATTCCACCGCACCTGCGCGCGGCGTCAAGTTCTTGAGCGAACTATAGCATTTTCGATACTACGGTAGGCCCCGGAGTTCTCAATTCGGCGTGGGTTTGCCTTCGCCTGCCGACCGCGTCACAACTTTACGAGCGTTCTTGATGTCTAACTAAAAGAATTGAACCGCGGGCTGCCACCCTTGCAGCGGATCCCCTTACGTGTACGGCCCGCCTGCTTGAAATGCAGCGGTGTGGCCCGCAACAGCACAGGTCTGGTTTAAGATGCGTCCCTGCCTCCAGGAGAGAATGCTTGTCCGGAATCACCTCGTTTCGCTGGCTACAACTCGCTTTGTCTGCAACGTTGATTGCCTCGTTCTCTGCGGCACCGTTCTCCGCGTCTCTCCATGCGCAGGAGCCTCCGCCGGAGGATCCGGTGGCGCTCGTCCGTTCCGCATCCTGGAATGAACTGCACTCGTCCAACCCAGGTCACCCCTATCGCTTTCGCATCCGCAAGCAGGACGAGAACGGCAGCACCACCAAGGACATCATCGAAACCCGGGACGGCGACATCGCCCGCCTCATCGCGGTCGACGACAAGCCCCTCACTCCAGAACGCGCCAAAGCCGAGCGCGACCGCCTCGACAATCTGCTGGCCCACCCGGAGTTGCAGGCGCGTCGCCATAAAAAAGAGCAGGAGGACAGCAACCGCTCGAACGAGATGGTCCGCCTGCTGCCCGATGCATTCCTCTATACCTACCGCGGCACCGTAAATACTCCCAACGGCCCCGCGTGGCGGCTCACCTTCATGCCTAACCAGGACTTCATTCCCCCTGACCGTGAGGCCCAGGTCTACCACGGCATGGCGGGCGAGCTCTGGATCGACTGCGCGCAGAAGCGCTTGGCCCGCCTCGATGCTCATCTCATCTCCGACGTCAACTTCGGCTGGGGAGTGATTGGCCGACTCTACAAAGGGGGCACCATCCTGGTCATCCAGCAGGACGTGGGTGACAACCACTGGGAGTCACTGCACCTGAAGCTCAACCTCACCGGAAAGATCCTCCTGGTCCACAGCGTCACCTTCCAGTCCACCGAGGACACCTCCGACTACAAACCAGTCAGCAACACGCTCACTTACAAGGACGCCATCCGTATCCTCGAAAGCGAATAACGTCGGATCGTAGATTTCCGTGAACCTCGCCTCCCGCCGTCGCGTAGCACTTGGTAAGTGAAAACGCTGAGGTGCGCATGCTTCTGACAAATCTCCGGCAAGCCCTGCTTCGTCTTCTTCACGCTCCCCTCTTCACCATCATCGCCGTCCTCACCCTGACTCTCGGCATCGGTGCGAATACCGCGATCTTCAGCGTGGTTCAGGGCGTGCTGCTGCATCCCGCCGGTGTTGAAGATCCCGCCAGCCTTGTCTCCTTTCATGCGCGCTACACGCAGCTCAATCTGCCCAGCATCGGTGTCTCCGCGCCCGATCAGGCGGACGCCGCTTCGCTCTCCTCGCTCGTCTCCTCCTCCTCCATGTATGACGAGCAAAGCTTCAATGCGCAGCAGGACGGTCACACGCTGCACCTGCTCGCCGCCGAGGTCACCTGGCCTTGGTTCCACAACTTCGGCGCCGAGCCCATCCTCGGCCGCACCTTCCAGCCCGAAGACGATCAGAAGGGCGCCAGTCGCACTGTAATCCTCAGCTACAACGCATGGCAGCGCCTCTTCGGGGGACAGCATGATGCCGTCGGCAAATCGCTCGTGCTCGATAGCCAGCCGTACCGCGTCATCGGCGTCATGCGCAGCGACTTCGATTGGCCACGCGGTCGCGACGTCTGGGTTCCCCTCGGCCTCCCGCCTACGGCCTACGGCGCTGGAGAGCGCTACAACGAGTTCTACTCAAGCGTCGTTCGTTTGCGGCCCAACGTATCCGTCGCGCAGTTCAACGCCGCCATCGACCAGAAGCATCGCGAGCAGATCCGTCGCGAAGGCTCCGGTAGCTTCGGCCAGAGCGCCGGCTGGGGCATGTTCGCGGAGCCCTGGACCGATGATGCAGCCGGCGACCTGCGCAAGCCGCTCATCGCCCTCTTCGCCGTCGTCGCCGGCGTTCTGCTCATCGCCTGCCTCAACGTGGCTGGACTCTTCCTTGCCCGTGCCTCGTCGCGCGCGCGAGAGCTCGCACTCCGCATCGCGCTCGGCGCATCCCGCGCGCAGATCGCGTCGCTCTTCATCAGCGAAGTGCTGCTGCTCGCCGGCTTCGCGACCGTGCTCGGCATCTTCGCAGGCCCGCTGCTCGGCCGCCTGATTCTGCGCGCCATCCCGCATGATCTCGCCGCCGGCTTCTCCGTCCACACCGACCTCCGCCTCGTGCTCGCCGCAGCCACCATCGGACTTCTCTCCGCCCTCTGCGCCGGCATGGCCCCGGTCTGGAGCGTCCTGCGCCAGCGCCAATCCCTCCGTCTCGCAGAATCCGTTCGCACCTCAACAGGCGCCTCCGGCAAACAACGCCTCCGCGCCATTCTCGTCTCGAGCGAGATGGCAATCGCCTTCCTGCTGGTTGCCGGCACTGGCATGTTTCTATCGAGCCTGGTCCGTCTGCAGCAGGTCGATCCCGGCTTCCATCCCAATGGCGTCATGACTGGCTCCGTTACGCTGACCAGCGCGCAATATCGCGACAACGAGCCGCGACGCGCCGTCTTCGTGGACGATGTGCTCGCGCGTCTTCGTCAGCAACCCGGAGTGAAAGACGCAGCCGCCATCTTCCCGCTGCCCTTCGGTGACACCGTCAAACCTTCCGGAAGCTTCTCTATCGAAGACCTGCCCACGCTCCCGAACGAGCCCGGCCCTCATGGCGACAAGCGCTGGGCCACGCCGGGACTTCTTGCCACGATGCAGATCCCGCTCCTGCGCGGTCGCTGGTTCGCATCCGGCGACACCGCCGCCACGCAGCGCGTCGCCGTCATCGACGATGTTCTCGCCCGCGCCTACTGGCCGCATCAGGACCCCATCGGCAAGCGCATCCGTTTCGGCTCGCACGATCAGTGGGCCCAGATCGTCGGAATCGTCGCGCACACGCGCCGCGATTCGCTCGAAGTCGATGAGAACAAGGGCGTCGTCTACACTGCCTTCGCGCAACAGCCGGTCGAGGGGGTCACCTTCATCGCTCGCTCTTCCGGAGATGCCGAGAGCCTGCGCACTCCGATGACGGAAGCCGTGCACGGGGCAGACGGCGCTGAAGCGCTCTACGACGTGACACCGCTCAGCGCGCTCGTCGATGCGTCGCTCGCGCCGCGTCACCTGCTGGTCTGGATGCTCTCGCTCTTCGGCGGCCTCGCACTCTTCCTTGCCGCCATCGGCATCTACGGCCTGCTCAGCTTCCTGGCCACCCAGCGCACCGTCGAGGTGGGCGTTCGCATGGCGCTCGGCGCAAATCGTGTGGACATCGCGTATCTCATCGCGCGCCGCATTCTGCCGCTGCTCGCGGCAGGGCTGGGCGTGGGTATCGTGCTCGTCATCGTTGCGCAGCGCACGCTGACGCACTTCTTCGCGGCCATGTCCGGCGGCAGCGTCTCCTCCATCGCCGGCGCAGCCCTCATTCTGCTGGTTGCGGCGATGGTGGCCGCGCTTCTCCCCGCACTCCGCGCAGCACGACTGCAACCCTCAGTCGCGCTGCGCAATGAGTAGCGGTGTGCCCTACTTCTTCGTATGCCCGATGGCGAACCGCATCCCCGAGCGGAAGGTAAGAGGCAGTGACGGATAGCCGATCGGCCCGATGTGTTGGTCGCTCACCAGGTTGTCGATCTGCCCATACACCGCTATCCACTGCTTGAGCTGGTAGCTCATGCCGACATCGATCTTCGCGTAGGCGGAATCGAGGTTGCGGTTTGGCAGCAGCAGTGAGTTATCCCCCGCCAGGCTGGAGAACGAGCTGATGAACGTCGAGTCATCGCTGCGGCTCGCAAAGCTTCCCTGCACCTGCGCAAACCACTTGGGCGATGCATAGGTCACGCCGGCGAAGCCCACATGCGGCGGCCGCCGGAAGGGACGCGCGCCGATCAGCGGTGAGTTGATGCCTAGCTCCACTCCCGGGAACAGCGGGTTCACCTGCGGGCCGATCGCGTCGGAAGAGAACGACTGCTGCACTGTGCCATCGGTGTATGTGTAGCCGCCGCGCGCGAAGATGTGCGAGCTGAGCTCCGATTGCAGCTCCACCTCTGCCCCCTGCGCGCGAAACGCAAGAGAGTTGACGCTCGCTCCGCCGTAGGTATTCTCCACCGCGGTCGCGACCGCCGTACTTACGCCCAGCAGCGGCAGCGTTCCGCCATCCACAAACTCAATCTGATTGCCGAACTCGTTGTGGAAGTAGACCGCCTTCACTAGCAGACGCTCGTTCAGCAAGGTCTGTTCGAATCCGCCATCGTAGCTGCGGCTGGTCTGGCCGCCGATCGGAGGGACGTTGTACTTCGCAATCAGATCGGCATAGCCATACTGCGCCAGGATGGTCTGTAGCGAGCCAATCTGTGAGTTCAGATCCGGCTCCTGAATCCCCTTTGAGAAGTTGAACGTGAGCTTGGTGCCGTGCGCAAAGCCGCCGCCCGGCCGTATCGGAAAGTACGCCAGGCCCACGCGCGGCTGCCCTACCGTGCCGTAAAGCTGGTTCTTCTCGATAACGCCGCTGAGCGTGTAGAACAAACGGTTCTTGAAGTCGCCGGTGAATTGCGCGAAATAGTCGTAGTTGGTGCGTTCCAGGCTCTGTCGCAGGAAAAACGCCGGGTTGTTGTAGCTCCCGCGCTCATCGATGTAGCGGAAGCCGAGCAGCCCGGTCAGATGCGGCGTGAACCGGAAGTCGCTCTGGAAGTAAAGCTGATCGCGATTATTGGCGGAGTCGCTCGAATTGGGATACACGCCCCCGAATGCCGGGCCATAGTTCATCAGCACCTGTCCGACCGTGCTGTATCCATTCGCGCCCTGGATCCTCACCGGCAGCCCGTAGTAATTCGTAAACGTGGCATCGTTGCCGAGGGCGATAGGAATGCCCGCCGGATACCACTGCGCCGTCTCTTCCCGCTTGCGCGTCAGCCCGTAGCGCACCAGGTTGTGCCACGCCTCGGTGGTCTGGTTCTCGATCGTTCCGGAAAGATAGATGTTTTGGTCGCTCTGCTTGCCGTCGTTGGTCAGCGCCGTGAAGTTGTACGCGCCTGGCAGTCCAACTGCTGCATCCGTATTGCGAGCCGTCACGCGCAAGGACGTGGCGCTGCTGATGGCGTATCCCAGATTCACCGACTCGGTGTTCATGTGATACTCGTCCTGCGGCAACGCGTTTGAAGAGCGCAGCGCATCGAAACCGCCGTAGTAATCCAGCTTGTGCCAGGTGCCGCCGGCCTGCACTGCGTTGCGGTAGGTATGGAAGTTGCCCGCGTCGCCCTCATACAGCAGCGATGGAAAGGAAGTCGTCCCTCGCGGCGTTTCCAGACTCACGATCCCCGCCGCCGCGTCCGTTCCATACAACGTGCTGTTCGCGCCGCGGTAGATCTCCACGCTCTTGATGCCCGTCGTCGCCAGCGCGCTGTAGTCGAAGACGCCGCCGATGTTCTCGATCGGCACGCCGTCCAGCACCACCCGGTTCGCCGCCGAGTTGCCCCCGCGCACAAACAGCGACGTGATGCCGCCATACATCCCCTGCTGCACCAGGAATGTTCCCGGCGACTGCCGCATCGCATCCACCAGGATGGCGCGGTTGCGGAAGTCCGGCTGCGGTATCACCGTGATCGCGCCGCTCACTTGCGCCTGTGGCGTCGGCGTGCCCGTTGCCGTCACCACCACCTGCTGGTTGATGCGCGCCGGCTCCAGCACCACGTTCTCCATGTGCGAATCCAGGACACCCGCATAGAAAGCTGGCGTCGTCATCTGCCGGAAT
Source organism: Acidobacteriaceae bacterium (assembly GCA_035938355.1). Lineage (GTDB taxonomy): Bacteria > Acidobacteriota > Terriglobia > Terriglobales > Acidobacteriaceae > KBS-83. The sequence goes on along the minus strand of DASZGZ010000168.1, from coordinate 6,020 downwards.
GTCTGGCTCACCACGACGACATAGAATTGCCCCGTCTGCCCGGTACGCAGTGAATACGTGCCGTCGGCCGCGCTGCGTCCGCTGGTGACAATCTTGCCGCCTTGAATCAGGGCCAGCTGCGCGCCCACAATCGGCGCGCCCAACGGATCGGTGACGCGGCCATGCACCTCGGCGGCAAAGGCAAGTGAAGCGCTGGCGGCAAGGATGAGTGAGGTAATGAGAGATCGGCGCAAGCCACGCCGAATGCGTACGGACATCAGGGCTCTCCTTCGTTCCCCTCGGAACGCGGTCAAATTACGCAGCCGGGACCGGTCTCCTGACTCGCGCGCCGGCGAAAGATGCTTCGCCGCCCGCCTTTCCCCTTCCCGGATCATCCGATCCAGTGGTTCGTGGCAGCAGGCGCTACGTATTCCGCCTTCTTACAGAACGGCGGAGCAGCAGCAAACGCGCATACAGTTGCGGGGCAGTGGCGGCATTTCACCGCCTTCCCGTCATCCCAGGTGTCTTCGCTATGGTTAATGCGAGCAGACAGCACGCGCTCGCAGTGAAGTGCTGTCCCCGAGTGTATAACGTGCCGGGGGCATAACTCGCGGCACTCTTTCGTCACCCGGCAAAGCGCTTCCCAATTGCACGCAAAGCTCGTAATCTTTCTCTCACTCAGCCATGAGCTCCGCCACCCACACCGTATCCGCGCCCGACCCCCTCGTCTCTCCGGTCTCCTCATCCAAGCGCTACCTCGCCGTCGACCTGCTGCGGGGCCTCACCATCGCCTTCATGATCCTGGTTAACAACAACGGCGATGAGCGCGTCGCCTTCTGGCCGCTCAAGCACGCCGCGTGGAACGGCTTCACCCCCACCGATCTGGTCTTCCCGACCTTTCTCTTCCTGGTCGGCGCATCCATCGTCTTCTCTACCGAGTCGCGCCTCGCCCGCGGCGTCTCCCGCGCTTCCCTCTTCGCCCATACCGTGCGCCGCGCCATCATCATCTTCCTGCTCGGTATGGTCGTAAACAGCGCGCCGTTCTTCCACCTCTCCACTCTGCGCTACTACGGCGTGCTGCCGCGCATCGCGCTCTGCTACCTGATCGTCGCCTCGCTCTATATCTGGATTCGCCGACCATCGGACTCCCCTTCCGGCGAGCCCACCGTCGCGGACAAGATCGGTCTGCTCGTCGTCTGTCTGGTCGGCTATTACATCCTCATGCGCTTCGTGTCGGTGCCCGGCTATGGCATGCCCGGTCGGGACGTCCCGTTTCTCGACCACGATGGCAACATCGTTGCCTGGCTTGACCGCAAGATCTTCTCCGCACCGCACCTGTATGAACGCACACGCGATCCGGAGGGTTTGCTCTCCACCATCCCCGCCCTCGGTACTACGCTCATCGGCGTGCTGACCGGCCTCTTCCTGCGCTCTTCGCGATCCGACGCCCGCAAGGCCCTCACCCTCGCCGTCGCCGGTGCAAGCGGAGTCCTCCTCGGGCTCATCTGGAACCCCTGGTTCCCCCTCAACAAGAAGCTCTGGACCTCGAGCTTCGTCCTCCATGCGGCGGGCTGGTCGCTGCTCATCCTTGCGGCATTCTGGTTCCTGGTGCAGGTACGCGGATACCGGCGCGGTACCTGGCCATTGCTGGTCTTCGGCACCAACGCCATCACGGCCTATGTCATCTCGGAGGTCATGGCTGCCTGTCTCAGCAACGTGAAGGTGGACCCGCACACCAACGTCCTGCGCTGGACCTATCAGCACATCGCCGCGGTCATTCCCTGGCCCGCGATGGGCTCCCTGGCATATTCCCTGTTTTACGTGCTGGTGTGCTGGCTGCTCGTGCTACCGCTCTACCGCAAGAAGATATTCATCAAGATCTGAGCGCCACAGAAGAATCCAGAATGGCCGGCCGTGCCGATGCCGCTCGAAATTGTGTCGCAATCAGCTCGTCCCCTCACCTGTGTCCCAGTGAGCGACCGGGGCCGCAATCAGCTAACTTGCGCCGTCACGTGCGATGCGCTCGTCCCGTTGCCCCAGTGCACGCGGCGGCCCGCCTTTTCCAGATAGGCAGCGCGCGCCCGCAGCAGGTCGGTGAGATGCTTCCCTTCGAGCGGTGCGCCGCCGCCCAGTTGCCGGACCACCAGGCATATCTGTGCAAAGTGCTCCACCGTCTCCATCTTCATCAGCGCATCCATCAGCGACTCGCCATACGTCACCACACCGTGGTTCGCCAGCAGCACCGCGTCGTGATGTTCCAGGTACGGAGCCAGCGTCTGCCGCACCTCGCAGGTACCGGTGGTGGCGTACGGGGCCAGCGGAATCGTGCCCAGCGTCATCACCACCTCGGAGCAGAGCGGCTGGTCCAGCGCAAGTCCACTTGACGCGAAGGCAGTTGCAAAGACCGGGTGCGCGTGCACCACGGCCTCCACATCGGGGCGTGCCTTGTAGATGGCCAGGTGCATATCGATCTCGCTGGTCACATGGCGCGTTCCCGCCAGTAGCTGGCCGCTCATGTCCACCACCACCAGGTCATCCGGACCCACCACACGCTTCGAGCAGCCGGTAGGCGTCGCCAGCACGCGTGCCCCATCCAGGCGCGCCGAGACGTTTCCCGATGTGCCCGGCGCAAACCCCAGTGCATGCAGATCGACGCTGCAAGCGGCAAGCTCCTCGCGCAGCTTCGACTCGCATCTGGCATGGGTGGGAAGAACCGCAGTGTCGCAGCCGTTCGCGGGATGCGTTTTCGGCAATTGGGTCAGTGGAGTCTCGGTCATCGTAGCCTCATGGCCTCATAGGATCGTGAACGGCCGTGCTTCAGCCTGTGGTTGAGGTGCGCGTTGCGTCAGTGAACGCCATCGCCTGCCGATGCTGTCGGAAGCTTTGAAAACATGGCCGGCCGTCAGGCCGCCCGCCAGAGGATAATGACCCACCGCCGCCAGTCCCAGCGTGGCGATGCAGCCGCACTGCGAGCAGTCCGGATCGCCGCCAAACTGGCAGGGCGTCACCTTCGTCTTCAGATCGGCCGAGACGGTGTGCGTCGTCCGCGCGAAAACACAATCCGCCGGACTCTTCGGCGGGTTGGCGATTTCGCGAATGACGGATTCCGGCATGTCCAGCGAAGGATATAGCACACGGAGCCGGAATAGCTCATCCATTACTTCGCGCCGTTGCACGGCGGTAAGGATTTCCGGCCCCGTCGCCCCGCGCTGCGGCGTGAACAGGCTGAACCATACCTTCCGGATCTCTGGCTGCGGCGTCCAGAAACGCAGGAACGCGTCGAGATATCCGGGCCGCGTCGCGATATTGCCGGTGATGGTGCAGTGGATCGTGACCCGGCTTCCCGCAATGCTCTTTAGGATCCGCTCATACGTGGCGGGCTTCCGCCGCTCATCATGTTCCGGCTGCAGGCCGTCAATCGAGACCACAATATTCAGTCGCTCGAACCGCGACCACTCCGGCGGAAGGCGTCGGAAGGCGCTGGTCACCACCTGGGTGTGGATGCCGCGCTCCTCCATCGCCGGGATGATCTCCTCCAGCTCGCGATAACGCACCAGCGGGTCGCCGCCCACCAGCGAGACATGCAGCGGCTTGTACTCGTCCACCAGCGCCACTACGCGCCGCACCAGCTCCTCGCCGCGAAAATCGGAGAGCTGCCGAAGCACCTGTTCTCCCCCCAGATGCGCGTCGTCGAACGCATAGCACCCGGGACAGCGCAGCGGGCATTCCTTGGTGATCTCAATAGAAAGCGAAGGCCGGCGGCCAGAAAGAATGCCGCGCCATGCCTGCAGTACCTCGGATGTTTTCATTGTTGCCTCATGCCGGCGATCGATAAAGCCTGCGAAGCCGGCGACGAACAGTTCTCGTGCAGGAGCTGCATCGACGCGGGCGTGACAGCGAACTTCAGCCCGGTCTCTTCCTGATCCTTAAAGAATCAAATGCGCATCGGGACAGCGGCGCCGGAACCTCTGCCGGAATCAAAAGCAGACGCGGGCTCATCCAGCCATCGCTTGCGCGATTGATTAGATGCGGTAGAGGGCGACATCGCGTTTCGTCCAGACGCGGCAGATGCCGAACACGGATCAAAGGACGCTGTCCTGCTTGCGTATGCCGGTTGCATCACGGTGGGCCGCAGCATGCCAGGCTGAAGCATCGTCCCATTCATCGACAGGACCACCATCGCCGCAAACAACAGACCGGCCAGCAGGCTGAACTCGACATCCGGGCCGCCACGCAGAAACTTGTCCCAATTGCACAGATGTTCGGTGATCGGCATCACCAGCAGCAGCACTGTGGTCAGCAACACAAGCAGACGGCTTAACGGCCGGCTCAACTCCCGCCAGTCCGTCGTTCTCCGCCACCACAGGTTGCAGATGGTTCCCAATGCGCCCTCACATCATCCGCCGGCATCGCCAGCATCATCGAACCCAGCCTCATCGAACCATGGACTTAGCCTGACACATTCAGCATGGCATGTCGAGCCGAGCCGGCGAATCGCTGTTGACCGTGGCGGTCACAACATAAACTGGCCATCATCCCGCAAATGGACGAAAGACTCAGCGATGCAAGCGAATGAAGACGTTCTGCGCCGTTTCTAAAATTTCCTTCATAAACGAAGGTCTCCGGTCCTCAGAATTTGTTCCAATTTGACGCACTTTTAACGCATCGTATTGCGGCTTCGGCGTCTCATGAAGAAGAGAAGTACTCCCCCGATCATGATGAAATTGTTGTTGAAGTTGAAGCTTATGAGGAAAAATGGCGCTCAGGCCATGAGAATGTTCCGCCAGCTCGTGTGGTGACTGCACCGATCTTCACCTGAGCGACCCGCGCTGGATGCTCCGCATTGGCGCGCGAGAAGACCCTCGTGCCCAGTCAATGGCCTGCTCCGTGATTCAATGGATGGAAAAGGAAAGTTCCAGTGCCATTGAATTGCGGAATCGTCGGCTTGCCCAACGTGGGCAAGAGCACCATCTTTAACGCGTTGACCTCGGCCAAGGCCCAGGCCGCCAACTATCCCTTCTGCACCATCGACCCCAACACCGGTGTCGTCACCGTGCCCGATGACCGGCTTACGAAAATCGCCGAGCTCATCCATCCCAAAAGCCTCGTCCCCACCACCATGGAGTTCATCGACATCGCCGGTCTCGTTGAGGGCGCCTCCAAGGGTGAAGGTCTCGGCAACCAGTTCCTTGGCCACATCCGCGCCACGGACGCCATCGCGCACGTCGTCCGCTGCTTCGACGATCCCGAGGTCGTTCACGTCGCCGGCGCCGTCAATCCTCTCCACGACATCGACATCATCAACACCGAGCTGCTGCTCGCCGACCTCGACACCGTTGAGAAGCGTCACGCGAAAGCCGAGAAGGCCGCCAAGTCCAACGACCCCAAGGTCAAAGCCGAGCTCGCCGTGTTGCAGAAGCTGCTCGCCGCTCTCAACGCGGGCAAGCCGGCGCGCACCGTCGAGCTCGCACCCGACGAGAAGCCCATCGCACGCGACCTCTTCCTCCTCACATCAAAGCCGCAGCTCTACGTGGCAAACGTCGACGAGGGCGGCCTCTCCAATGCCAACACCTACACCGCGGCGGTAGAACAGCGCGCTGCCGAAGAAGGCAGCCAGGTGGTTCGCATCTGCGGCGCGCTTGAAGCCGAGATCGCGCAGCTCGAGCCCGCGGAGCGCGAAGAATTCCTCTCGAGCATGGGACTCGCTGAGCCCGGCCTCAACCGCCTCATCCACGCCGCCTATCGTCTGCTCGACCTCATCACCTATTTCACCGCGGGCGTGCAGGAGGTGCGCGCCTGGACCATCCGCCGCGGCACCAAGGCCCCCGGCGCCGCCGGTGTCATCCACTCCGACTTCGAAAAGGGCTTCATCAAAGCCGACTGCTACTCCTCCGACGACCTCTTCGCGCTCGGCAGCGAGCAGGCCGTGAAGGAAAAGGGTCTGCTCCGCTCCGAAGGCAAAGAGTACGTCGTGAAAGATGGTGACATCCTCTTCTTCAAGTTCAATGTCTGAAGGCCTGACCGCCGCGGCCTACGGCAGC
>DASZGZ010000167.1:0-20466 GCA_035938355.1 Acidobacteriaceae bacterium | reverse complement strand
AAGGAGTAGGTCCAGGTCACGCGTGTGTGCGCGTTGTCGATCTGCACCGTTCGGAACGCTCCAACCCCATATGCAATCGGACGGGCCTTCGGTGTCCGGTAGTTCCACACGATGTACCGAAACCACGCTGCGTTGCCGCTCTGCCCGCGTTCGAGTGACTCCTCCTCCAGGCTGCCCCCATCCGTCAGGCAGACGATATGACGCGAGCCCGCTGGGCCAAAGTCACCTTTGGTCAGCATGAAATCTCCGGCAACCCCGGGTAGCGCCTTCGATTGGCGAATGGTTTCCTTCAGCGGCTTGTCCATCGCCTCGGCTACGGCCACCAACGGCCGGCCGATAACGATCTCTTCCGTATGAGAGACAAGTTTGATCCATCGGCGCGATCGCCGGATGGGGATTGTCCTGAAAGCCTGCTGGTGCGGTGCAGCCAGGCAAATCTGCGGCCCAGGTGGCAAACGTTGTCCATAGAATCGCCACCGCTGTCACACCCATGATCCGTGCATAGCGCATGTCGGCCTCCATATTTATTACGATAATCGGAATATACGTATATCGTAATGATCGAGTCAAAACGATTGGGATGTGCCGCCGTATTTCGGGGACGGTCAGCTGCCTCGGTGCCGCGAAGTATCCTGTTGACGGAATAACCTTGAAGAAACGAACTCCATCACGCCGCAACGCCGTTGATAATCAACAGGCAGTCTCTCTGCACGAGAGCATCGCCCTGCTGATGCGCCAGTTCCGCATTGAGCCCGGCCTGCTGGCCGGCAGCGTTTACGCGGATCTGCATGCGAATGACATTGGCCTCTTTGAAGTCCTTGCCGGCTCAGGGGACTGGAGTGTCCAACGCCTAGCCCAGGCGCTCTCTGCCCCCATTTCCACTATCTCCTCCGCACTGGATCGCCTCGAGCGTAAAGGGCTCATCCGTCGCAGCCGCATTGTGGATGATCGCCGCGTCGTTCGCGTCGCGCTCACCGCGCGAGGCCAGCGGCTCGCCGTCCGGCTGGCCGACGCCCACATCGAAAACTGCCGGGCCATGCTCGCACAGTTAAGCTCAGACGAACGTGAGCAGTTCTGCCGCCTTGCCGCTCAAATTGCAGGAGGTGCCCAGATGGTCAGGAAGTAGTCGCCGCCCTGAAAGAGCTCGTCCCTTCACTGCTCCCACGCACGCAGCCGCGGCATCCATCGCCGGACATTCCTGCAGTACTCCTCATAGTCCGCGCCGAACTTCTGCCGGAGCGTCGGCTCCTCATACAGCAGCACGAACAGAGCCGTGGCCAGAACGCCTGCAACCGCAACAGCGATTGCCGTCACGCTCGCTCTTCCGAAGACCACCCAAAGCCCCGCCCAGCCCACGAAAAAGCCCACGTACATGGGGTTGCGCACATATCGATAAAACCCCGTCACGACGAGCCTCTTCGGCGGAATCATTGGCGCTGGAGTTCCCCGACCGGTCCAACCAAAATCCCAGATGCACTTGAGCGCCACCGCGAAGCCCAGCACCGACGGCACTGCTGCGATCCACCTCCACCGCGCCAGGCCCGGCGTCTCCACCCGAAAGCCCAGCCACGGCGGCAGCAGCCAGAACCACAGCGCAAAGAATGCAGCTCCCACGGCAAGCGAGGCCAGGGCAACCTGCCACCGCGCCCCACGCCCCGGGCCCTCGGCAACTCCCGCCACTCCGCTCGTCATCGCGCGCCCTTCTTACTGAACGCCGAAGTATGATCCCTATGGCTCGCTACCGGCAACTGGCGAGCAGCGGAGCATCTCTCATGGCTGCGGCGTCTGGAATCCCGTGGAGCACGCGGTGATAGCTCGAGGCTTTGCCATAGCCTCCATCTCCGCCTGGCTGCTGATGGCCTGCGAACTTCGCTCGCAATCCCTCCCACAATCCCCTCCAGCCAAGCAGCCACAGCATTCCTCCGCGCAGGAACGGCAAGACCGCAGCTTCTATCGCGGCACGCCTGTCACGCGTCCCGAAGATCTCTCCGGCCTCTGGGAAGCTCCCGATGGGCACGGCGGCGCCGTCGGCATCCATCTCCTGCTGGACACCACCGCACCCGTCGACGCAAACACGCTCGCCGGCGTCAGGCAGTCATGGCTCGGCCTGCAGCTCGGTATCTACCAGCGCTCTGGGGTGGAACTTCGGCCGGGAGACGAAAACTTCTTCAGCGACTCCCCTCGTGGTGGCAGCCTTCGCTATGAAGGCGGTCACCTCACACTACACGCTGCCGGTTATGATCTCGACCTTCACCGCATCGCAGAAGGCAACGAGGACAAATGGTCGGGGCGCTTCCATCGCGGCAGCATCGACTCCCTTGTGACCCTCGCCCGCCCCACAATGCAGGCCACATCAAAAGCCACCTGGTTCCTCGGCACCTGGAAGGGCGCGAGCGCTCCCCAAACCACGTGCCTCCACATCGCAGAAGCATCCCCGCCTGCGCTCCTCGCGTGGTCCGATACGCTTGTCGCGTGGGGTGCCGTCCGCTTTGCGCCGCAGACAGCACGGCCTCCGTACTCATGGGAGCACTACGGCGACCTGGTGAAAATTCAACCCGCTGAAAACGGCGCCCTGTGGGTCGAACTAGGCGCCTACAGCGCGATATGTTGCTCTCATCGCTTCCACGCCACCTCGGCTGAAAATGGCAAAGCGATGAAGGCAGACTGGCCCGCCGGCCCCAACCAGTCGCCGCACAAATCCCGATGGACAGCGATTTCAGGCAACAGCTGCATCGCGCCTGCCCCGCAATGAGATGCCAGTGCAGCCCTTCCGTCAGAAAGAGCTGCACCTACCCGCGCTTCATAAGATCACGCAGAAACACTCTAGAGAAGTTCGATCGAACTCACCTTCAGTGTGTCGCCCTGCACATCGCCATTCACATTCACGCGAAGATGATCTTTCTTCGAAGAATCCTTGAGAGCCGCCAGGATCTTGGCGTTGCCTGCGGCGTCGAACTTCAGGAACTCCTGGTCCCTGGTCACGATGCCGAAACCGCTCTTTGCGCAGGCCAATGCGCAATCGCGTGTGTGCGCATCCGGATTGCTCGCCGCTTTCTTCGAGCAGCCCACGTCCACCACCGCCACGTTCTGGTAACTCGCAGCGAGCGCGGGCAGCGCCCCCATAGCTGACAACGCAATCAATACCGCAGCTTTCTTGAACATGTGTTCCTCCACTCACTTTCGCTTTTGTCTAAATTCGGATGAACTACCGCGATCCAGCATACTGCTCTTCTGTAACAACGCCGGCGTCAGCCACCGGCACTGGCTCGCGCTCGCGTGCCGCCGTCAGCTGCGCCAGCACAAACGCAGACGCGCCATGATGCCCGACCGGCTCCTTGCGCGCGTTGGCGCCGGCGGCAAAGATACCTTCCCCTTCATGGGTGCCCGTTGCGATCGTGTCGTCCACGGTGTCTTCGCCCGTCTGCGGGAGTTGCATTCGGAAGCCTGAGGCCACAGGCAGAAAAAACCGAGCCCCCGCCTGCCAGGAACTCACCGATCATCGCTCCTGCGGATGGCGGAGATGATGATTCGGAAAGCGTCAACTGGCAGCCCGGGGCTCGGTCAGTACACGATGCGAATTTACTGCGTTGCCGTCACCGACGGATGCTCCACCTGTGCCGACTGCACCGGCGGATGATGGCTTTCAAGGAAGTTTGCGATGTCTTGCTGGAAAGCAGGGCTGTTGGCCGGAATCGTCATCAACGCAGGCAGACCAGGGAACAGTTCGCCCAGTGCCTTCACCAGCATGCCGTGTTCATCGAGGTAGAACCGCGACAGCACTGTCTCCTCGTGGGTGCTCTGGTCGAACGAGAGCGTCTCCCACACCCAGGACATGTGCGACGCGTTCGGCACGCCATGCTTCTCTGCGCTCTTGCGCATCGCGTCCAGCTCCGCGCCCGCCTTCAGGTGCGAGCACACTGAGACCACCACCTTGCCGTTCGAGAAGTACGACTTGTCGATGTCGCTGGCGATGAAGTGGGCAGCCAGATCCGACTGACCGACAAAGATGGAAGACACCGGCCGGCCAAAGATGCTGCGCACTGCCACCGGCAGGTCCGAGATCGGGGTCACCTGGCAGGCGCCGCCGTTGAATGCCTGCATCACTACCTTCTCGCCCAAAGAATGCATGTTCATCAGCGAGTCGAAGTCGACGCTCGCGCCCTGCAGGCTGGGAGTCTGCGCAGAAGCCGTGAGCCCGACGAGGAATACCAAAGCGGTCAGAGTCTTCATACGTCCACCTCGGTGCCAGAATGGAGCCGTGTCCCACTTTCGGCAAATTACTCCGGTAATTTTTCTACTGCCTTTGTCTACCCCGTGCACCCCAAAGGTGTCATCCGTAGCACTGCCTCACGCTCTTACCGGTAGGTCCGATATCCCATTTACAATCTGCTACATTCAGCAAACGATGCACTCATTGCGTGCACTTTTTCTCCCGCCTGCATTTTTTCGACCGCAGGTTTCGCAGTGTGTGACTTCGGTACCGTAAGGCCCGACCAATTTTCCCTGATCCGAATTTCAGAGCTGCCGACAGCCTCTGCACCGCTCCTCCTTCCGTCCACCAAAAACTCACTCGATCCACATGCCGTACCCTACCCTCATGCAAGTCGCCCGCCGGTCCGGCTTCACACACCTCCTCATCGCCGCCCTGCTCGCCTCCCCGTCCGACTTCGCCGGCCAGCCAGACCCCGCTTCCCTGGTCAATCCGCTCGTCGGCACCACCAATGGCGGAAACGTCTTCCCCGGTGCCACCATGCCCTTTGGCATGGTGCAGTTCTCTCCGGAGGCCACGCCGGTCAACCTGAAGCGCATGATCGCCGCACCCGGCGGCTACGAATACCGCGCAAAGCAGATCCGCGGCTTCAGCCTCACCAACGTCGAGGGCTGGGGCTGCGCCGGCGCATCCGGTGACGTGCCCTTCATGCCCACTACGGAGGCCATCACGGAATCCCCGTCGAAAGACTTCCGCCACAACTACGCTGAGGACTTCACCCACGCCGACGAGAAAGCCGAGCCCGGCTCCTACCAGGTCAAGCTGGGCAACGGAATTGAGGTCGCGCTCGCCGCCGCCACCCGCATGGGCGCCGCCACCTTCACCTTCCCCGCCGGCCAGCCCGCCCGCATCCTCGTCCGCACCTCCGACTCCGAAGTCGGATCTACCGCCGCCCAGTCCAGGATTGACCGCCCAGCCGGAATCGTCACCGGATCGGTGACAAGTGGCAACTTCTGCGGCTACATCGGCACCGAAGATCGCCGCCCCTACTACACCCTCTACTTCGTCGCCCGCTTCGATCGCCCCATCACCGAAACCGGCGCATGGAAGGACGAGATGGTCATGCCCGGCGCGATCGCCTCCGAAGGCGCTACCGGCTTCGGTCCCAAAGGATTCCCAGAGGCTGGCCACGGCTCCGGCGTCTGGGCAGGCTTCGGCTCAGGCGGCGAAGTCCGCATGCGCGTCGGCATCTCGTATGTCAGCGAAGCCAATGCCCGAGCCAATCTTGACGCCGAATCCATCGCCGCCAGCGCCTACGAGCAGGTCGCTGCCCGCGCCCGCGCCGCATGGAATCAACAGCTCAGCCAGATCGAGATCGAGGGCGGCACAGACCAGCAACGACGCGTCTTCACCACCGCTCTCTATCACGCCACCATGACGCCCACCACCTATAGCGACATCAATGGCGAATACACCGGCATGGACCACAAGGTGCATCACATCGCCCCCGGTCAGAGCGTCCAGTACGCCAACTTCTCCGGATGGGATGTGTATCGATCGCAGTTTCAATTGCTCACCTGGCTCAACCCGAAACGCGGCAGCGATATCGCGCAGAGCCTGTACAACCAATCGCAACAGGACAACGGCCGTTGGGATCGCTGGACGCACATGAGCGGCGCCACCCACGTCATGAACGGCGACCCCGCGGCCGCCGCCATCGCCGACATCTATGCCTTCGGCGGACGCGCCTTCGACGCGCACGCCGCGCTCAAGTCATTGGTGCATGCCGCCGACGTTCCCACGAAAGAAGACCTCAGCCATGATGGCTGCCCGGTGGAATGCGTAGGCCAGCGCCCGGGGCTCGATCAGTGGCTCAAACTTCATTACATCCCCGCCGGCGCGCCGGCATGGGGCCCTGCCGCCGACACGCTCGAAGACGTCGCCGCTGAGTTCTCCATCTCCGCGCTCGCCGGCCATCTGGGCGACACCGCTGTCCAGCATCGCTTCGCCGAACGCGCACAGTATTGGAAAAACATCTGGAACCCCAGCGCCGCGCCCGATGGCGGCTACTTTATGAACCGCAACGCCGACGGCAGCTGGCCCAAGGTCCAGGACGACAATGACAAGAAGGCGCACGACTTCACCCCCTCCACCGAAGACGGCTTCGTCGAGGGCAGCGCCGCACAATATGTCTGGATGGTGCCCTTCAACGTCGCCGGCCTCTTCGACCAGATGGGCGGCCGTGACAAGGCGGCCGCGCGTCTCGACCATTTCTTCTACGACGAAAAGGGTGCGCCCGCGGTTACAAAGTCCGGCCCCCTGCACGCCGAGCTCGACAACGAGCCCTCCATCGAAACTCCGTGGCTCTACGACTTCGCCGCCCAGCCCTGGAAGACGCAGCAGCTCGTCCGCCAGGTGCTCAACACCATCTGGAAGAACGCGCCCGACGGCATCCCCGGCAACGACGACCTCGGCGAGATGTCCTCCTGGGCCGTCTTCGCCATGATGGGCTTCTATCCGGAGATCCCCGGCCGCGCCGAGCTCGTCCTCGGCAGCCCGCTATTCACGAGCGTCACCGTGCATCGCGCCAACGGAGACGTGCACGTCATCGCGCCCGCAGCCTCCACGGACGCTTCCTACGTGCAGTCGCTCAAGGTCAACGGCAAACCCAGCTCGAAGACCTGGCTCCCCGAAAGCTTCGCGCTCAAAGGCGGTACGCTCGAGTTCGATCTCGGCAGCACGCCCAACAAAACCTGGGGCACCAACAAAGGCGACGAGCCGCCCTCCTTCGGAGCACAGTAGAACTTTTCAGCATCGGGCAAAGCCCGCGTCACTCGCAGCGCAAGGCATCGACCGGATTCAGCCTCGATGCCTTGAATGCCGGTAGCAGGCTCGCCAGTACCGCGATCACAGCCAGCAGCAAAATGGAGAAGACCAGCGTCGCCGCGTCATAGGGCTTCAGTCCGAATAGCATCGTAGTAGCTGCCCGTCCGGCCACTAACGCAAGTACGGTTCCAACGACGACGCCGATAGCCAGCATCCACGCGGTATCGCGCAGTACCAGGCCCACCACCCGTCCTCGATCCGCACCCAGCGCAATCCGTATCCCGATCTCGTTCCGCCGCTGCGTGATGAAGTACGAGAGCACTCCGTAGAGTCCAATCACGACCAGCAGCGCGGCCAGCACACCGAAGAAGCCGGAAAGCATCGCTATCATCCGCTCGCCCACCAGTCTGTCTCGAATCCCGAGCTGGAAATCGAGGAACTGCAGAATCATCTGCGGGTGTTTCGGGCTAAGCGCATGCCTTATTCCAGCAATTGCTGCTGGTCCATCTTTGGCCGCAACCATCATCGCCATGCCGGTCCCCTGCGCCGTCTCCGGAAACTGGTCAATCGGCACAAATGCCATCGGCTCTGGATCTCCACGGAGATCGTTGTACTTCGTGTCCGGAATCGTACCGACCACCTCGTATGTGCGCGCCGGATATCGCGGCTCCGGCATCACCTGCACCTGACGTCCCAGCGGCTGCTCCCCGCCGAAATATTTCCTCACAAACATCTGGTTCACAATCAGCACAAACGGAGCATTGGTCGTATCCATCGACGTAAAGCCGCGCCCGCTCACAATCGGAATTCCCATCGTCGCAAAGTAGCTCGGGCTCACGTATGTGAATCGGCTCTCCCCGTCCGCTCTGCCCACGCGCACGCCGTGGCTCCAGCTTCCGCCTCGCAGCGGAAGCATTGTGGTTGCGGCCACGTTCTCCACACCCGGCACTGCACGTACATCTTCCACAAGCTGCCGTTTGTACGTCGCCTCGTTCTCCGGCTTGATGTTTTCTGATTCATAGCCTAGAAGCGCAATGGTGATCCCGGCCTCCCGCATACCCGGATCCAACGTCATCAGGTTCCGGTAGCTGCGCACAAACAACAGCGCCCCTACCAGCAGCACCAGCGAGACGGCGATTTGCGTCACCACCAGCAGGCGCTGCACTCCAAACCGCTCGCGGTTTCCGGCAACGCCGCGCTCTCCCGCCTTCAGCGAAGAGATCGGATCTACCCTCGTGCCCCGCAAGGCCGGCAGCGTCCCAAAGACCATGCACGTCAGCACCGCAACCCCGGCCGCAAACAGCAGCACACGCCAGTCCGTCACGATGACAAGATGAATTGCGTCACCGGTCGTTTCGAGCGACCGAACCAGCAGCCGGCTTAGCGGCTGCGCCAGCGCCACCCCCAGCGCCGCGCCACTTATCGCCAGCAATCCGCTGCCGATCAACAGTTGCCGCAACAGCCTTCCTCGCGACGCACCCAGCGCCATCCGGATCGCCATCTCACGCTGCCGTGCACTGGCCCGGGCCAACATCAGGTTGGCCAGATTCGCGCAGGCAATCAGCAGCACCAGTCCTGTGATCGCCAGCAGCAACTGCAGGGAGGAATCGTACGCGGTTCGTAGCCAACTCACTCCTGCGCCCGCCGGATACGCGCCGAGCCGAAACGACTTGTACAGCTTGATGGATTCGGCGCTGTAGTCCGTCGGCGCCGTACTCTCAAATAGCCCGGGGCTCAACGCATCGAAATACGCCGACGCGCGCTCGATGTTCCATCCCGGCTTCAGCCGTCCCATCACCGAAAAGGTGAAGACCTCACGCCGCGGATTCGGCGGTATACAGGTGGGATAGGCTAGGTCGAACCTCTCTCCCACAGTCAGCCCGAAGAAACCGGGAGGCGTAACTCCCAATATCTGTATCGGACGGCCTTCCACCATAATGGTTGAGTTCGGCGTGATGGCCTGGCCACCCATCTCCGCCTTCCAGTACGAATAACTGGCGACCGCCTTGTTCAACTGACAGGCGGCCTCATCCTGCGGCTCGATCAGCCGTCCCTGCCATGGCACGATACCCAGCACATTGAAGAACTCTCCGCTCACTTCAAGGCCGTGCACATGCTTCGGCTCGCTCAGCTTCCCCACCAGCACATCAGCCGTGCGCCACGCAAAGACGCCGGAGAGTGGATCGTGATGCCGCCGAACCTCCTGCCACATCGGCACGGTGAAATCCGTGAATGGTCCGTCCGAGATGCCCAAACCCTTGTTGCCGCCGACGATGCGCAACTGCGTCAGCTCTTGTGGCCGAGAAATCGGCAAGCTGCGCAGCCGCACCGCATCCAGCAACTGAAAAACGGCGGTGTTTGCGCCAATTCCCAGCGCCAGCGTAAGCACCGCCACGATTGTGAAGCCAGGAGTCTTCACAAATCCGCGCACAGCATATCGCGCATCGCGCAGAAGGCTTTCAAAACCCAGCGCCGCGTCCTCCGCGTCCACCCGCTCTTTCACCACGGTAGGATTCCCAAAGCGCAGCCGTGCTCTGCGGATCGCCTCATCCAGGCTCATGCCTCTGGCAACATCTGCCTCCACCCGCATCCGCATGTGCTCGCGCAGCTCATCTTCAATCTCGCGATCCAGCTTCGAACGCCTGCCCAGGGCCACAACGCGGCGAAACGTCCGACGGAAGACACCCATACCTCACCTCACGCGTAGCGCAGAATCGCCTGAACGCCCTTCACCACCTGATCCCAGTTCTTCTCTCGCGCGGCGAGTTGCTTCCTGCCCGCTGCCGTCAGCGTGTAGAACTTCGCCTTGCGGCTCGCCTCCGTCACCGCCCACTCCGCGCGCACCCAGTCGTTCTGCTCCATACGGTGCAGTGCGGGATACAACGAGCCTTCTTCAATGTTGAGCAGCTCGTCCGACACGCGTTCGATGTGCATGACAATGCCATAGCCATGCATCGCGCCCAGCTGCGAAAGACTCTTCAAAATCAGGAGATCGAGCGCCCCCTGCAGATCATTCTTTGCCATGTCCTCTACCAGCCTTACCTAGACATCGATGGTAGACAGAACGTAGTCGCTCCTTACCCTAGTTGTCAAGGGGTAGCGCGAGGCCGCGCTTATTTCACACATGTCATCCTGAACGCAGCTGAAGGTGGCGTGAGGGACCTGCTCTATCTTTCGTTCGAGATCGGCGCAAAGCGCCGACCTTACTCCTCCCGCAGCAGCATCAGCGGGTCCGCCGCCAGCGCGCGCTGTGCCGGAATCCACGCCGCCACCAGGCCCAGCAGCGCCATGATCAGCACCACGCCGCACAGCACCAGCGGGTCGCGCGGCGACGCCTGGTAGACGATGAACGAGAGGACCTTCGTCGCCGCCAGCCCAAGCACCAGCCCAGCGACCGAACCAAACGTCAGCAGCCTGACGGCACGCCCCAGCGCTGTACGCAGCACCTCCCTGCGTTGCGCACCCAGCGCAATGCGGATACCCAACTCGCGCAGCCGCTTGCTCACCGAGTACGCCGCCATCCCGAAGATGCCCGTCACCGCCAGCATGCCTCCCAGTAGTCCAAGCACACCCAGCGATATAGTCGCCGCGCGCGATGGAAAAAGTGCACTGTCCATATCACTCGTCCACGTCTTGATCGTGAATGGCAAGCCCGCATCCAGATGCCTTAGTTCATGCTGCAGAGCCGCCGCCAGTTGCGCTGAATCGCGGTTCGATCGCACCACCAGGCAAGTCGAACTCGTCGGCGATTGCAGGATCGGGAAAAACATCGCAGGCTGCTGCTCTTCCGTCAGCGTCTCGTACTTGCCGTCCTCCACAATTCCCACCACTTGAATGCGCGTGCCATCGATCTTCCTGTAATAGCCACCGACAGCAGCGGCCGAGGAACCGAAGACCTTCCGTGCAAACTCTTTATTCACCACCGCCACGCGCGGCGCATTTTTGTCGTCATGCCAGGTGAAGGATCTCCCCGTCAGCAACGCCGTATGTGCTGCTTGGAAGTAGTCGGGAGAGATGTTGTAGACCGTCGCCTCCGCGGCGGCATTCGATATCCTCCTGTCCGTTGTGCCGTCTTTGAAGACAACGTCGGAGCTCCACCCGAGGCTCAGCGGATGCCGGTCCACCATTCCTGTCATGGTCACCCCCGGAATCGCTGCCACCGCATCGATCGCGCGCCGCTGCATGATCGGTACCTGATCGCCGCTATACCCGGCCATGTCCAGATCGGTATCCACCAGCATCGCGCCCTGCGGCACGAAGCCAAAGCTGCTGTGCTGCGAGCGCACCAGTCCCCGTACGGCTACCAGCGACGACGTCACCAGCACCGCGCAGATCGCGATCTGCACCATCAGCAACAGGTCGCGCGCCGTCAACCGCCGCCCCACCATCGCCGCCGACCCCGCTTTCACAACTTCATAGGGATTCGCACGCAATACCTGCCGCACGGGTACCGCCCCAAATAGAAGTCCGCTCGCCACCGCCAGCAGCAGCGCCACTGCATACACATGCGCATCCGGGCTTACCGGCACGCGGATGGGAAAGCTCGACACCGGCCGCCACACGCTCAGCCAGTGCAGCAACAGCACGCTGCCCAGCAGTCCGGCCGCGCCTCCCATCAGCGAAACCATCACTGCTTCGGTCAGCAGTTGCCGCAGAATCCTCCTGCGACTCGAGCCCAGGGCCAGCCGCAGAGCAATCTCCTTCGCCCGGTCTGCCGCCCGCGCCGCAAACAAACTGCCCAGGTTCGCGCATGCCGCCAGCAGGATCAACGCCGCCAGCGCCGTCAGTGCCGCAAGAAACGCCCGCACCGGGCCGCCCAGCATGTCTCCGGCGAGTCCCGGCTGCGCCAGTTTGAAGCTCCACCGGTCGTCATCCTTCGGATAAGTCTTCGCCAGATAAGCAGCGATGGAATTCAAATCCGCCGTCGCCTGCGCTGGGGTCACCCCCGCCTTAAGGTGTCCCAACACTTCCACCGCGCGGCCACTGCGATTCTTCAGCAAGCTCCAGCCGTCCACCTGCTCCTGGTCCACCAGCGGCACCCAGAAATCCGGCGAGAAGAATAACTCGGTCCCGCGAAACTCCGGCGGAGCCACGCCCAGAATCACGTAGGGATGCTTGTTCAACTGGATCGTCCGTCCCACCGCGCCGCGATCGCCGTCAAAATGGCTCGACCAGTAGGCATGGCTCAGCACGATATACGGACTACTGTTCGGGCCATGCTCATCCGAGGCGTGAAAGAAGCGCCCGAGGTATGGCTGAATCCCCAGCGCGTCGAAATAATTTCCGCTCGCCTCGTAAACCCATGCCGGAACCGCACTCCGTCCCGTGTCCAACCCGGCGCGCGTGATCTGGTACGCGATTAGATCGTCGAAGCTGCGATTGCGCTCGCGCAAATCCTGGTAGTCCGGATACGACTGCATTGGAATGCCGCCGCCCTGCTCAATGAGGGCAAGACTCTTCGCTCCGGGCACATTCAGAGGACGCAGCACCAGCCCGTTCAGCATGCTGAACACCACCGCATTCGCCCCGATCGCCAATGCCAGCGTCAATACCGCAACCAACGTGAAGCCCGGCGACTTCAACAACACACGAAGGCCGAAGCGGACATCCTGCACCAGCCGTTCGAAGAAGCGATTCCCCGCCGCCTCATACGACTCCTGCCGGTACCGCTCATAGCCGCCAAACTCCACCCGCGCCCGCCGCACCGCCTCCGCCCGCGGCAATCCTGCGCGCTCCAGGTCATCGGCGCGATGCGCAATGTGCGAGCGAAGCTCCTCATCCATCTCAACGTTCGTTCCCGAGCGGCGAAAAAATGACCGCCCAAAGAGTGACCGAAATGAACCGAAGACTCTCATATCTCCTCCAATGGCGCAGCCGCTGTGACGAATTACTCCTCGCGAAGCAAAGTCAAAGGATTTACTGACAGCGCGCGTTGCGCTGGGATCCACGTCGCCAGCAGGCCCAGCAGCAGCATCGCCAGCACCACACCGCTCAGCACCCACGGATCGCGCGGCGACGCCTGATACACGATGTACGCCAACACCTTCGTCGCCAGCAGTCCCAGAAACAGTCCAGCCGCTGAGCCGAAGGCCAGCAACTGGAAGGCACGTCCCAGCGCTGCCTCCAGCACCTGCTTCCGCTGCGCGCCAAGCGCGATGCGAATGCCCAGCTCCCGCAGCCGCTTGCTCACTGAGTACGCAGCCATCCCAAAGATGCCCGTGATCGCAAGCATGGCGCCCATCACGCCCATCACCCCCAGCGCCCACGTCGCCATGCGCGAAGCAAACAGCGCTCCATCCAATTCCTGGTTCCACATTGTTGTGTCAAAAGGCAACCCTCGATCCAGCTCCTGCACCTTGCTCTTGATCGCTGCTGTCAGTTGCTGCGGATCGCGCCTCGAGCGCACCACCAGCGTCGTCACACTCGTTGGCGATTGCAGCAGCGGCAGGAACATCGCCGGGTGCACATCTTCGGTCAGGCTTGCATATTTCCCGTCTTCAACGATGCCTACCACTTGCACGCGCGCTCCGTCGTCGGTTTTGAAGTATCTGCCGATCGCGTTGCTTGCCGAGCCAAAGATCTTGCTCGCGAATTGCCGGTTCACCACGGCCACGCGTGGCGCATTCTTGTCGTCGTGCCAGGTGAAGCTCCTGCCCGCCAGCATCGTTGTCCCCGCGGCAGCAAAGTATTCGGGCGATATACGGTAGGTCGGGGGTTCCGCTGCCGCATTCGACGGTTTCAGCTCTGTCGTCTTCTCGCGAAAGACAGTCGAGGTGTTCGCGCCGTAATGCAATGGCGGCCGGTCCACCGATCCCACAGACTGCACGCCCGGAATCGTCGCCAGCGCGTCGATCATGCGCTTCTGCATTGCGGGCACGCTCTCGCCGCTATAGCCGCCCATGGTCAGGGCCGTACTCAGCAGCATCGCGTTCTGCGGATCGAAACCGAAGTTGCTGTCAAGCGAGCGCATCAGTCCACGCACCGCCACCATCGAAGAAGTCACCAGCACGGCACAGATCGCAATCTGCACCACCAGCAGCAGATCGCGTAGCGTCATCCGCTGTCCCATCCGGATAGAAGATCCCAACTTAACCAGCTGGTACGGATCCGTACGCAGCACCTGCCGTACCGGCACCGCGCCAAACAGGAACCCGCTCGCCAAAGCCAGAAGCAAAGCGACCAGATACACCTTTGCATCGGGGTTCACGGGGATGCTGAGCGGAGATGAAGAGAGCGGCCGCCACGCGCTCAGCCAGCGCAACAACACAATGCTGCCCGCCACTCCAACTGCGCCGCCGGCGAGCGAAATCAGTATGGCCTCGGTAAAGAGTCCGCGCAGAATGCGCCTGCGGCTGGCTCCCAGTGCAAGCCGCAACGCAACTTCGCGCGAACGGTCAGCGGCGCGCGCAGCAAACAGACTGCCCAGGTTGGCGCATGCAGCCAGCAGTATCAAACCCGCCAGTAGCATTAGCGCTGCTAAGAATGCCTCCAGCGGGCGGCCAAACCAATCGCCGGCAAGCCCTGGACGCGTCAGCGAAAAGGTCATGTGCCCATCGTCTTTGGGATAGGTCTTCTCGAGATACGAGCCAACCGAGTTCAGATCGGCAACCGCCTGCGCCGGTGTCACTCCCGCCTTCAGATGTCCCAGCACCATCAGAATGTTGCGGTTCCCGCGCGCGTCCAGCACATACGCCCCCTCCAGTTGTTCCTGGTCCACGATCGGGACCCAGAAGTCTGGATAGAGGAAAGCCAAAGTTCCGCGAAACTCAGGCGGCGCGACGCCGAGGATCGTAAAAGGATGTTTGTTCAGTTGAACGACGCGGCCCACCACGCCGCGATCGCTCTCGAAGCGGCTCTGCCAATACGCGTACGGCAGCACGATATATGGAGCACTGTTCGGGCCATGCTCATCCGAGGCGTGAAAGAACCGGCCAAGATACGGATGAACATCGAGCGCGTCGAAGTAGTTCCCCGTCACCTCGTAGACCCAGGCGGGAGTTGGGTTGTTGCCGGTATTCAGCCCCACTGCGGCGAGACTATACGCAGCCACGCCATCGAAGCTGCGATTCCGATCGCGCAGATCAAGATAGTCGGGATACGAGTGATTGATGGCCTGATCGCTCCCGCGCTGGATCGCATACAGGCTCTGTGGGTGCGGCACACGCAGCGGGCGCAGGACCAGCGCATTCATGACGGCGAAGACCACGGCATTTGCGCCGATCGCCAGTGCCAGCGTCAAAATCGCAACAATCGTGAAGCCCGGAGATTTGCGCAACATGCGAAGGCTGAAGCGCACATCCTGCCCCATCGTCTCGAAAAACTGGCCGCCCGCCGCTTCATGCGACTCCTGCCGGTAGCGCTCATAGCCCCCGAACTCGATGCGCGCGCGCCGCTCCGCTTCCGTGCGACCCAGTCCCGAGCGCTCCAGGTCGTCCGCGCGATGCTCGATGTGCGAGCGAAGCTCCTCCTCCATCTCCGCATTCTTTGGTGAACGATGAAAGAGCTTTTCCCAAAGCGAGCCCAGAGAGTCGAGAAGTCTCATATCTCCTCCGGTTGCGCGGCCAGCGCAGAGCCGATCGCCGTCGCCAGCCGGTTCCAGTTGTCCGTCTCCTCCCGCAAACGGCGGCGGCCGGCCGCGGTGAGTTCATAGAACTTGGCCTTGCGATTGTTCTCCGATGTCCCCCAGCTCGCCTTCAGCAGCCCCTGCCGCACCAGGCGAAACAGCCCGGGATACAGTGCGCCCTGCTCAATCAGCAGCGCATTGCCGGAGATCTGTCCGATGCGCAGCAGAACGCCGTAGCCATGCAGTGGCCCCAGCGAAACCGCACGCAGGATCAACAGATCCAGCGTGCCCGGAAGTAGTTGTGCCTGGTCGCCCACGCGGCCTCCCCTAATTTACTTAGGAGTCTAGGCCTTGCTCTCCTAAGCTGTCAAGGGGAGTCTACGAACGCTCAATTGGGAAAGTTCCGCGCCCCGGCACAATCATCAGCGTGCATCCTCGCGCCCCTCCGTCCGAAGAGTGACCGTGTGTTCCCCGCGCCGGTTCATAAGGCGCCGAACGATTCATGCGGTATCGTGTCCATTCGTTCGCATGCCGACGTATTTTTCATTTTCGGCCCGGGACTTGCCGCCCGTATCCCGTCCCCCAAGCTCCAGCGCCACCGCCATGCAAGCATCGCGAAGCTCATCCGCAACCTCGCGATTGTTGATCGCCCTCGCCACCACCATGCCGCCCACACATAATGCGGCCGTCGCCTGAGCGGTCATTCTCCGGGATCGGCCATTCTCTTTTGCGCTGCGCTCCAGCACGCTGACCATCGCCTGGAACACGGCTTCGAAGGCGCGCTTCGCACTCTCCCCGCTGCGCGAAACATCCGTCGGCAACGCCACCATCGGACACGAGTTCTCCACATCCTCGAAATGCTGGCGAGATAGATAAGCGCGCACCACCTGCGGCCCTACCTCCGTCGATGCCAGGTCCACTTCCACGCCCTCCCAGCAGTTCCTCCATTCCGGGTCAGTGAAGAAGCACCCCAGCACCTCCGCGTATAAATCGCTCTTGCACTCGAAGTAGCTGTAGAACCCACCCCGCGTCAGCCCGGCGCCCGACATGATCTGATCCACCGAGATATTTTCAAAACCGTGGCGATTGAACAGCCGCCGCGCGCTCTCCACGATCTTTTTCCTGACTTCAGTGCGATGACCAACCGGATAAGGCATAGACACTCCCGCTTCCGGGGAAGTATTCACCCGCCGCTGCGCTCCTGGCGAACGAAAAGATGATCTTGAACATATTTTGTTCGCATGTTCCGATGCCTTGAGCTCAATCAGAAAATCCGCGGAGGAAACATGCAGGTGAAAGCGAATTCGGCACCGCAATACAGGGCTTCGTCCCACCTCAGCCTCACCCGGCGTCAACTCGTCACCGGTGTCGCCATCGCCGTGGGCGGCATCGCCACACACTCCCCGCTCCTGGCACAGCAGTCGCAGCAGCCGGGCATGGAGACGCCCGGGACCACCCCCACTTCCACACGCACATCGCTGCATGACGAGATCACTCTCAAGACCTCCCCGCAGCGCATCTACGAGATACTTCTGGACTCAAAGCAGTTCGCCGCGCTGACAGGCAGGCCGGCCGAAATCGATCCCCGGGCAGGTGGCGCCTTCTCCACCTTCGGCAAGCTCATCGAAGGACGCAACATCGAGCTCGTCCCCAATCAGCGCATCGTGCAGGCGTGGCGCCCCGCCGCCTGGGAGCCCGGCCTCTACTCCATCGTTCGTTTCGAACTAAAGCCGCATAACTCGGAAACCACCATCGTCCTCGACCACACCGGATTCCCCGAAGGCGACTTCGCCCACCTCGAATGGGGATGGAACTCCCACTACTGGCAGCCCCTCAGGAAATCATTCTCCTAGCCGCTGGTCGGTCTACTATCTCTATGCGGGCGCCCATCAGCACGCGATGATCCTGCACGCGATGACCCGAGAAGAGAGCTTCATGACCACCAGACAGTCCTTAACGTCGATCGGTCAGCTGGTACCGGAACTACCCGTTATCGATGTGGAACGCGCGCAGCACCACTATCGGGATGCACTCGGCTTTGAGAGTGGCTGGCATGATCCGCACGGGATTGGCGCCGTGTCACGCGGAAACGTGGCGATCTTCTTTCGCAAGAAAACTCCGCCATTTGCTGCTGCGGTTCACTGGGTCTTCGCCGAGGATATCGATGCGACGTACAACGAGTTGCAATCTACGGGCGCGAATATTGTCGAGCCGTTGGAAAAGAAACCCTGGGGCCTAAGGCAGTTCACCGTCGAGGACATCGACGGAAACCGTTTCTATTTTCATCACGACTAACGAAGTGGCCAGCCCACGCGCCAGCCACCGCAGAGGCTCTGCGACCGCTCAGTTCACAGTGACAGCAACGGTCGTGGACGCGGTCAGGGCGCCGCTCGAACCGGTCACCGTGACCATGTAGCTCCCAACAGTCGTGCCGGGATTGGCTGGCGTCATGACAGGGTTGGTGGGCGTCGTGACAGGATTGGCTGCCTTCTGTGCTCCACCGCATCCCGTGATTATTGGGGCGAACGCACCGAGCAGCAACAGACTAAGCAGGGTCTTTGTTCGGCAACGGCGTGAGGGCACTCCGAAGAACAGGAATGCGACCAGGGCGCCGCCTCCACCAAGTGCCAACATCCGGTTGTGCTGGTTGCGGAAAGCCGTCGATGCCTGGCCAGTCGCGTTGGACGAACTACTCGCTGCCGTGGTGTTGACAGTGAGCGTCGCCGTTACGGCTGCTGTTCCCTTGATGGCGGGTGGCGCAGCGATGGAGCAGGTAGGCAGATCAACCGCATTTGTTGGACCGGTTACGGCACAGGAGAGCGCTACCGAGCCCGTAAAGCCGCCGCTGGGGCTGATCGTGATCGTCGAGGTCCCGCTGGCGCCGGGCGTGGCGATGCTGACGGTCGTATTGGTAAGCGCAAAGCTCGGAGGGGGAGGGGGAGCGGCAGCGAGAGCGGTCACCGTTACGGCGACTGTGGTGTTGGCCATCGCAACTCCGCTCGAATCGACTGCATTCACATACAACATGTATTGCCCAGTGGTTGTGTCTGGTTGTGTCTGAATACTGAGCGTTGTGGTCGCCGGCGCATTCCCCGAGATAGTCACCGGCGGGATGGACGAGCAGGTGGGCACGTCGTTTGCGCTGCCCGGATAGCTGCCGCCGTCGCATTGCAGGGTCACAGTTCCGGAGAAGCCGTTCGTGGGGGTAATCGTGAGAGTCGAAGTCCCGGTGGCGCCAGCCACGACGGAAACTGGAGTACCACTCAGCGTGAGGCCCGGCGGCACGACAATCAGGGACACATCGGCGGAGGTACTGCCACCATAGTTGTCGTCGCCGGAATAGATCGCTTTGACGAGATGTGTGCCTACGCCTACGGGGGAAATTTTGTTCACCGTTGCAATTGTCAGCGCTGTCTCTGCCAAAAGCGCAGTTGCTGAGCTATCTCGGGAATTGGCCAAGACAAGATCTTCCTTGCCGTCTCCATTGAAGTCTGCTGCCGAGACGGATGTTGAGCCGGTGTCCGCCGCGGGGCTAGCTGCGGCGGTAAAAGCTCCATCGCCGTTACCCAACAAAATCGTCACGTTGCTACTGCCAGCATTGGCCACCGCGAGATCAGGAACGCCGTCTCCATTGAAGTCCGCAACCGCGACGGAATTGGGAGCCGTACCCGTTGCCGGGCTCGCTGCAGCTGTAAAGGTCCCATCGCCGTTACCCAGCAGAATCGTCACATTGTTGCTGCGGGAGTTGGCCACGGCTAAATCCAACTTGCCATCTCCGTTGAAGTCTGCTGCGGCAATCGATGAGGGGCTGTCGCCCGTAGCCGGGATTGCGGACACCGCAGAAAGACCCCCCTGATGATTCAGGAAGATGTTCACGCCATTCGCACCGGAGTTGGTCACCGCCACGTCCGGTTGACCATCTCCATTGAAGTCGCCCACGGCCATCGATTGGAAACCTAAGAACGACAGGGGGTAGAAGGAGGACGTAAAGGTTCCGTCTCCGTTGCCGTACTGAATCAGTAGTAAGTTGCATGGCTGCTCATTGAGGCTGGTGCAAGCCTCGACTAGATCCAGCTTGCCGTCTCCGTTGAAGTCCCCTACAGCGATCGAATCGGACGTAACCGTACCCGCGCCGATCCCAAAACTCCCATTCGCGTTGGTGAAGGTCCCATCCCCTTTGCCCAAAAGCACTTCACTATTGCCCTCATCCAAGACAGGCGCCACGGCCAGATCGGGAATGCCATCTCCGTTGAAATCCCCCACCGCAATAGCGCCCGGCAAGTCAGACCTAGGATTGGGCGCTGCTGTGAATGTGCCGTCCCCGTTGCCCAGGAGCACGGAGATGGTGTCGTTTCCGAGGATGACCAGGTCCGGGATTCCGTCGCCATTGAAGTCAGCGGTCAAGACAGTGTTACCGCTGTTCTGTGAGTTACCGCTGTTCTGTGAGGCGACGGGGAAAAGTGAGGAACCCGCGAAGCCGGCACCCGTTTCACTCGTCAACGCCGCCGTCCCCAGCACTGCGTTCCCCTTGCTTGCATCCACAAACGACACCTTGCCCGTCGGCAAAGTATTTCCGTCGCCCGGCACTCTCGCCGTTAATGAGAAGATGTTTGGTACCCCGCCGGCTTCGAGATACGTCGTTGTGGCCAGCTGCCCCGTGCCCTGCGACGCCGTCACCGTGAGCGACGATGCGGTTGAAGCACTGGGCCCAAGGCCGGCCGGCTCGGCAAGAACCGCCTTGTAGCTGTGACTCCCAACCCCAGGACGGAATTTCAGCGTCGCCGTACCGTTGGCGGTCAACTGCGCCGTGCCCAACAGATGAATGTCGGTGCAGAACTTGGCCGTCGCATCGCAGAAGTTGACCTGG
>DASZGZ010000166.1:0-3493 GCA_035938355.1 Acidobacteriaceae bacterium | reverse complement strand
TCTTCGAGGATCAGGATGCCCGCACCTTCGCCGACGACGAAGCCGTCGCGGTCCTTGTCAAAGGGGCGGCAGGCGTGTTGAGGGTCGTCATTGCGGGTGGAGAGAGCCTTCATCGCGGCGAATCCGCCAATGCCCATCGGGGTAATGGCAGCTTCGGAGCCACCCGCGATCATTACGTCTGCATCGCCGCGCTCGATGACGCGATACGCATCGCCAATGGAGTGCGCACTGGTCGTGCAGGCGGTGGCTGTCGCCTGATTCGGACCCCTGGCACCGTAGCGGATGCTCACCTGGCCGGCAGCCAGGTTCACGATGGCGGCCGGAATAAAAAACGGAGAAATTTTGCGCGGGCCGCCGTTCAGCATGTTGCTGTGCTCGCGCTCGATGATGTCGAACCCGCCGATGCCGGAACCGATGTGGACTCCGACCCGCTCGGCATTTTCCGGTGTGATCTTCAATCCGCAATGGCGCATCGCCTCCTCGGTGGCGGCGATGGCGAAGTGGATGAAGCGCGCCATCTTGCGCGCTTCCTTCTTGTCAATGAACTGCAGTGGATCGAAATTCTTCACTTCTGCTGCGAAGGTGACCGGGAAGTTCGCGCCATCGAAGCCGGTGATCGGCGCCATGCCGCTCTTGCCGGCCAACAGGTTCTGCCACAGCTCTGGCGCGGTGTTGCCGGGGCCGGCAATGAGTCCAAGCCCTGTCACTACCACCCGTCGATCGCAACGCAAGGTTACTTGCCGCCTTTCGCGTGCTTCTCGATGTACTCGGTCGCGTCCTTCACGGTCTTGATCTTCTCGGCATCTTCGTCCGGGATCTCCATGTCGAAGGCTTCTTCAAACTGCATCACCAGCTCCACCACATCGAGCGAATCCGCCCCCAAGTCCTCCTGAAAGGAGGCGCTGGGCGTGACCTCAGCCTCATCCACCTGGAGCTGCTCTACGATGATCTGCTTTACCTTCTCGTCCACTGCTGCCATGCGTATCTCCTCGACCACCAAATCGAATGAATTTAATACCTTTGAGACTATCAGGTACGCGACGTGCAGGCGCACTGATAGCGCGCCCCACCCGGTGTGTGGATGCCGGTCCCGAACTCCCAAGTCTACTGAGAGGGTTTGGGGGTGTAAAGGCTGCGCCAGCCGATGAAACCTCGCGTCGCCGGTGAATGTATCTCCTGACCGGCAGGTGTCGGACGGCAAGACCAGCCACGCCAACGCGACAGATGCTCTAAAGTGCGAAGGGAACAGGTGGATTCATGAGCGGCATGGTCGATCTCTTCGCACTGCTGGCCTGTCTCGCCGTCGGCGGCCTGCTGGGATATCTCATCGCACTCGCGCGGCGCTCGCCCATGGGCGAGGAAACGGCGCAACTGCGCAGCCAGGTCGCGGCGCTCGATGCGACACTAGCCGCCGAGCGCGCGGCGCAGGAAGAAAAGCTGGCGCTGCTGGACGACGCGCGCGATCGGATGACCCACCAGTTCCGCGCGCTGGCCAACGACATTCTTGAGGAGAAGTCCCGCCGCTTTACAGAACAGAACCAGGCCAATCTGGGCCAGCTCCTCGATCCGCTCAAAGTGCGCCTGCAGGAGTTCCAGTCGAAGGTGGACCAGGTGTACGTGCAGGAGAGCAAGGACCGCAGCGCGCTGGCCCAGCAGGTGACCTCGCTGCTGGAGATGAATCAGCGGCTCGCCGACGAGGCCAAGGACCTGACGCAGGCGCTGAAGGGATCCACCAAAGCCCAGGGCGACTGGGGTGAAGTGGTGCTGGAGCGCATCTTGGAAGCAGCCGGGCTGCGCAGGGGTCACGAGTACACCATGCAGGAGACGATCGCTCGCGAGGACGCCAGCCGCGCGCGGCCGGATGTCATCCTGCATCTACCTGGCGACCGCAAGCTGGTAGTGGACGCGAAGGTCTCACTCCTGGACTACGGAACCTACTGTGGGACGGCGGATGAGGCCCTGCGCAAGCATGCTGCTGCACGCCACTGCGCATCACTGCGCGACCACATTCGCGAGCTTGCAGCGCGCAACTATCATCATCTGCCCGGCCTCGAAACGCTGGATTTCGTCATTCTCTTTGTGCCCATCGAGCCCGCCTTCCTGCTGGCCCTCGAGACAGATAATCAGCTGTGGGTGAATGCGTGGGAGAAGAACATCCTTCTGGTCAGTCCCAGCACCCTGCTCTTTGTCGTGCGCACCGTCGCGCATTTGTGGCGGCAGGAGGAGCAGGCGCGGAATGTGCAGCAGATTGCCGACCGCGGCGCGGAACTCTACGACAAGTTCGCCGGCTTTGTCGATGACCTGAGCAAACTTGGTGCTCGCATCGAGCAGACGCGGAACGCATACGACGCGGCCTTTGACAAGCTCACGCGGGGACGCGGCAACCTGGTGCGTCAGGTAGAGATGCTGCGCGCGTTGGGTGTGCAGCCGACCAGGCGCCTGCCGCGGCAGTTGACACAGCGTGCGGAGGATGTGGAGATTTTCGAGAACATCGGCGCCGAAAAGCTCGATGAGGGCGAAGGTATTGAGACCTAGACGTACTGTCCGCGTCTAATCGTTTGCACTGCGGCCTGGCCATCCCCCAAACGGGTAGCTTGCAAACTGCGCCGCCGCTCGGTAGCATCCGAGTCAGAAACCGGCCTGCAAAGCAGGTGCGGAGCTAACGCTGGTAGAACCTATACTTCATGAACAGGGACTCGACTCGATTAATTGGCTCGGTGTGCAGTGTCCGCCAGTCCGGAATGCCTAAAGAGCTGCGGAGAGTCCCACCGTCTTAGGACGGGTTCACCAGCGCGCAACGCACGGCCCCGTGGGTCGGTTTTGTTCCTCTTCTTTCCGCCGAATCTCTTGCACCGTGCTGCGAGGCTTTTGTTTTCGCAATGTATCCTCGCTTCCTCCAGTTCGGCGCATTCGTCATCTCCAGCTATGGTGTCCTCGCGGTCGTCGCGGCGCTGTCCGGAATAGCCCTCTGGGCGGGCATAGCGCGCCGCACCGGCCGCGACCCTGCGAAGATCCAGAGCGCCGGCCTCCTCGCCGTTGTATGTGTCGTCGTGGGAGCACGCCTTGCAGTGGTAGCCGCCAACTGGCGCGGCTTTCTTGAGGCGCCCCTTCTTATCCTGAGCGCCGGCACGCTGGCGTCCGGCAGCGCAGCGATATTCGGCGTGGTGCTTGCGGTGATTGCAGTCATCCTTTACCTGCTGCTGGCACGTGTGCAGCTCATACCGGCGCTCGATGACGCGGCGCCTGCCGTCATGTTGGTTCTGGCGGTCCTCGACATCGGTGACTTTGCCGCCGGGTCGCACTACGGAGCACCCACCGCGGCGCCGTGGGGCGTGACCTATTCCAGCCGCTTTGCCGCGCGCACCACCGGCGTGCCCTTGGGCATCGCTTTGCATCCTGTGCAAATCTACGCAGCGATCGCCCACTTCCTGCTGGCCGCAGTGCTGGTGGCGATGCTTCGTCATCAAGGCCGTCCGGCAGAGGTTCTCGGCAC
>DASZGZ010000165.1:0-4333 GCA_035938355.1 Acidobacteriaceae bacterium | reverse complement strand
AAGTTCACTCCTCCGGTAGTGGTCCGTGGTTCACGGATAGCCGAGATGGTCGAGGCGAACTCCCTGCGTTTCTTCGCGTCGAGAATGTCAAACTCCAGGTACGCATGAGAGGACGTTCCAAGGGCGAAGATTCCGGCCTGAGGCGTATACATGCGGGCATTATATGGGTACCGTCTTGGCCAATACGGCCGAGTCGATCGCGCCGCCATCTCGGCAATTCTCAGAATTGCGAACG
Source organism: Acidobacteriaceae bacterium (assembly GCA_035938355.1). Lineage (GTDB taxonomy): Bacteria > Acidobacteriota > Terriglobia > Terriglobales > Acidobacteriaceae > KBS-83. The sequence continues at coordinate 4,098 of DASZGZ010000165.1, read as the reverse complement.
ACAAACGCGCTTCTCGTCGCGTTCCTTCGAATGTTAGAAACCAGTTCTGGCCACCACAGACCAGCCGGACAAATCGCCGAAACGGTATAAACTCGTTCGCATGCAGTCGATTGAGATCGAGGTCAAGTTCCGCGTCCGCGACCTGAAGGCCCTTGAAGGAACGCTCTCCCGGCTCGGCTTCCACTGCGAAACGCCGCGCACCTTTGAGCGCAACATCCTTTTCGACACGCCTGCGCACGAGCTGCGCAATTCCCGGCAGATCCTGCGCATCCGCCGCTATGGCGAGCGCTGGCTCCTGACCCACAAAAAGACCACCCCCAACGACTCACCCGATGCGCGCCACAAGGAACGCATCGAGACCGAGACCGCCGTTGAGGACGGTGAAGCCCTTGGAGCGATCTTCACCGCCCTGGGCTATACGTCTGCGTTCGTCTACGAGAAGTGGCGCAGCGAATGGGCCGACAGCGAGGGCCACTGTGTGCTCGATGAAACCCCCATCGGCCAGTACGCCGAGCTCGAAGGTCCTCCGGAGTGGATCGACCGCACGCTCGCCGCGCTGCACGTGGATCAAGCCGACGTGACCACCCTCAGCTACGGCCGACTGTTTGAGCAATGGCAGCAGCAGACCGGCAGCCGGGCGCAGAACATGAGCTTTGCGGAGATTCAACCAGCACTCACGCGCTGAGCGCTGGTCGCCCTTCAGGGCAACGCGAATGCGACAACAGCATCGCCCTGCGCCTCTTCAGGAATGCGCTGATGCCCTCCCGCGGCAATCACCACGTACTGCTTCCCGCTGATCTCGTAAGTCATCGGCGTAGCGTTCCCGCTCGCCGGCAGCTCCGCCTTCCACAACTCCTTGCCGCTCTCGATATCGAAGGCGCGCAGGTGTGGATCGGTCGTGCCCGCGATGAACACCAGACCGGAAGCCGTCGCGATCGGACCGCCAAGGCTGATCGAGCCGTCGGGGACTGCAGCATGCTTTCCGCCGAAGTTCTGCATGGACCCCAGTGGAACCTGCCACCGGATCGTTCCCTGCTCCAGATCGACCGCAACCAGCGTGCCCCACGGCGGCGGATTGCACGGCAGGTCCGACGGCGATTGCAAAAACCGGCGCAGCATTCCGTAAGGTGTCCCCGCCTGCCGTCCGAACTCGCCGTCCTCCGTATCGTCCTTCACCTTGTCTCGCGGAATCAGCCGCACACGCGCGGGAAGATCGTTCACATTCACCACCAGCAGCTTGTTCTCGGGATCAAAGGCATAACCACTCCACGTCATGCCGCCGAGGTGGCCCGGCATTGCCAACGTTCCCTGAATGCTCGGCGGCGTGAAGATCCCTTGGCTGCCAAGCTTGGCCAGCTCACTTCTGCAGAAATCGCGATCTGCCTCCGTCGGTCCCCACGCCTCATCCGCAGACAGATGCTGCACAACCAGCGGCGGCGGGGCGCTTGGGAACGGCTGCGTCGGCGAGGCGACCTCTCCCGGCACGTCGCTTTTGGGCACCGCACGCTCCTCCACAGGAAACACCGGCAACCCCGTGTCGCGATTCAGGACATACAGAAAGCCGGTTTTATTCCCCTGCACCACCACAGGAATCTCTTTGCCATCACGGCGAATCGTCGCCAGCAGGGGCGGCGCCGCGCTGTCGTAGTCCCATAGATCGTGGTGCACCAGCTGGAATCCCCACGCCATCTTCCCCGTCTTCGCATGTAGCGCGACCACGGAGTTGGCCCACTTGTCGTCACCGGGTCGCAGCCCGCCGTAGTAGTCCGGACTCGCGCTGCCCGTCGGAATGAAGACCAGATCGCGCTTCGGATCGACCGCCATCACCGACCATGCATTCGCGGCGCCCGTGTTCCACTTCGCGGCCGTGCCCGATGCGGTCGCCGAGACCGCATTCCGCGGAATGGGATCCCAGCTCCAGCGCAGCGCGCCTGTCCGCGCGTCAAAAGCGCGCACCACGCCGGACGGCATGTCCACGCGGTTATTGTCATCGATCGCGGAGCCGACGATCACGAGGTCGTCGATCACCGCAGGCGGCGAGGTCATGTGATACCACCCCTGCGGATGCTCGCCCTGGTTGCGGCTCCCATAGCCCGGCACATCGCGCAGCGCCACCGCACCGTTGTGACCGAACTCTGCACACGGCTTGCCTGTGCCAGCATCGAGCGCGATCAGTCGCGCATCGAGCGTGGCTTCGTAGATCCGCCGCCCGCATGGTTGCTTTTGAGCGCGTGATGCATCGAGCCATGTCGCAACGCCGCGATTGATCAGCCCGTCGCCGTAGTCGAGACTCAGATCGATCTGCGGATCAAAGGCCCACCGCTGCTGGCCTGTCGCCGGATCGAGCGCGATGACGCGATTGAATGCAGTCGTCAGATAGAGCGTGCCGTCCACCAGGATCGGCGTCGTCTCCAGGCCGCTGCGTTTCCATCCATTGCTGCCATCGGAAACATCCCGTGTATGAAACGTCCATGCCATATGAAGCTTCGACACGTTGGAGGCGTCAATCTGCCGCAGCGAGGAGTACCGCATCCCGCCAGGATCGTTGCCGTATGCAGGCCAGTCCGTCTCGCCTTTGCTCTGTGCGACTGCGGAACACGTCACCGTGAAAAGAACCATCCACAGCCCACACAACACTGGTTGCTTACGCCAACGCCGCATCGTCATAGGCAACGATACGTCTGCCTCATCGGCCAAAGTTCCCTAATTCATCGCGGCACCGGCCCTCGCCCTTACGGGTCAAGAGGCAGTCCTTCTTATCCAGTAGCCACTTCATCCCTGCCGCTTCCCCGTCTCCGGCTGTAAGGAACTCCGTTTTGCTATCGCGCACAAAGCGGATGCGATCCCCGTCAGGAAATCCGACGAACGTCCGCGGACCATCGAGATCGCGAATCTCCACCGGGTAGTGATCGCCGGCCTTCGAGAGTATGAGATAGGTGCCCTCCGGACCATCCCATCGCCCCAGCCACTTGTCAGCAACAGACGGCGTAGCTGGTGCGGCAGATGGCTGGCTGCGACAGCCGGCTATAGCCAGCGAGAGCACTAGAAGCACGAGGCTCATCTTCATGAATGCGATCCTTCGCAGCCACCATACGGTAACCGGGGGCATGCGCCGCAAAATAGAAAGGGACGAGCCGAAGCCCGTCCCTTGTTGTTCTCTTTCGACTCAGCTCGCGCTAGTCGCCGTCCGCGCCATCCTTGCCGTGGCACTTCTTGTACTTCAGCCCGGAACCGCAAGGACAGGGATCGTTGCGTCCCACCTTCTCGCCCGACCGACGCTGCTCCACGTGCGTCGCGCCGTGGCCGTTGCTGCCGGCCGCGCGTGCCTGCTCCAGCTCCTTCTTCTTCTTGCGGGCAAACTCACGCTCGATCTCATCGATCGTCGTGTGTGTATCGCCCACGGGCATCGGCCGCCAGGTCTGCTTCGGCGCAGGGCTCTGTACATGCTCCGGTCGCGGCACTGGCTGGCTGTGACCGTTTGCCTCCGGCAACGGCTGCTGCACAGGACGCGGCAGCGGCTGCCGTGGCGGAGCCTGCTGAATGGGTGGTTGCTGCGGTGCTTGCTGTTGTTGAATCGGCCGCGTGATCGGCTGCCCATCCGGCCCGACAATCTGCATCAGGAAGAGATAACGAACAGTGTCTTCCTGGAAGCGCGTCATCATCCCTTCGAACATGTCGAAGGACTCTTTCTTGTAGGCCACCAGCGGGTCCTGCTGCCCGTAGCCACGCAGCCCGATGCCCTCCTTCAGATGGTCCATGTTCAGCAGGTGGTCCTTCCACAGACCATCCAGCACGCTCAACATGATCATCCGCTCGTGGTAGCGCATCCCCTGCGAGCCGATGATCTGTTCCTTCAGCTCGTACTTCTCCTTCAGTTTGTCGAAGAGCGTGTTGCCCAGCTCGTGACGGCTCAACGACTCGAACGCGACACCTTCCGTCTCCGCGTTGAAGCCGAAATGCTCCATCAGCTTCTGCTTGATGCCGGCGAGGTCCCATTGGTCCGGATGTTTGGTTTCAGGAGCAAACTCGTCCAGAATGTTGCTCACAATACCAGCAACGTAATCCTCTAGAATCAGTTCTTTCTGCTCCACTCCTTCA
>DASZGZ010000164.1:0-1587 GCA_035938355.1 Acidobacteriaceae bacterium | reverse complement strand
ACCGCGATCCGCACCGCCCTGCATCTTCTGCCGGAGTCCATGCCGCGCGTCGACTCCATCTCCATGGACGGAAGCATTGTCACCTTCGCTTTGCTTCTCGCTCTCGCCACCGGCGCCCTGTGCAGCCTCGCGCCTGCCTTCGCGGCCTTGCGCACAAACCTGACAGAAAGCCTCAAAGAGGGCGTCTCAACCTGCACAGGCGCCTCAAGCCATGCCTGGTTGCGCTCAGCCCTGGTGGTCGCGGAGATCGCCGTCTCCCTGGTGTTGCTCACGGTGTCCGGCGCGTTCCTGCGCAGCTTCCAGAAGATGCGCGCTATCGACCCCGGCTTCCGGCCCGACCACCTTCTCGTCGCCGGCTATCAACTGCCCCTCAACCAGTACCCGACCGATGCTTCTGCTGACGCCTTCAACCATGCCGTCGTTGACCGGCTGGCCAGTAAGCCAGGAATCATCGCCGCCGGCATCACCAACTTTCTCCCTGCATCCGGTTTGTACCACGGAGCTGCCTATACCATCGAAGGCGTCCCCGCAGACAGTTGGAAGCTGCAATTCTCTATGTTCTCGATGACCTACAGCGACTACTTCCGCGCCATGGGCATCCCACTGCTCGATGGCCGGTACTTCACCCCGGACGACCGCTCCTACGCGCCCCTGGTCCTGATCGTGAATCAGTCCATGGCCAAACATTGCTGGCCTGGCCAGCGGGCCATCGGCAAGCGCATGCATGTCGGCAACCCGCACAAGGGATTGCCTTGGGCAACCGTAATTGGTATCGTGGCCGATACCACGGTCGGCTCGCGCGATGAGCCCGGCAACGATCAGTGGTATTTCTCGGCGCAGCAGCCCGCCATTCTTTATGGCTCTGCATCCGCAGGAAAGCTCGCTGGCTCCGCCGGCGGATACATCACCTTCCGCTCGGCCCTGCCTCCCGAGCAGATGACTCAAACCCTGCGCTCGACCGTCGCCGAAATCGATCCCCTGCTTGCCTTGCAGCAAGTTCAGACCATGAACGACGTGATCTCGAACGTGGAAGCGCCGCGCCGTTTCAACACCGGCCTCGTCACCGCTTTTGCTCTGGGTGCTCTCCTGCTCGCCATCACCGGAATCTACGCCGTCGTCGCCTTCTCGGTCTCGCTGCGTACCCAGGAGATCGCCATCCGCATGGCACTGGGCGCTCAGCGGATCGGCATCGCGCGCCTTGTTCTCATTTCGGGGGCGAAACTGTCGCTTCTCGGCTGTAGCCTTGGCCTGCTCGGCTCGCTCGCGATCTCACGCCCGGTCAGCTCATTCCTCTTCAACGTAAGTGCTACCGACCCGCTCGTCTACATCGCGGCAGCCCTGACCATGATGCTGATGGCCCTTCTCGCATCAGCTCTGCCCGCAACCCGCGCCGCTTCCGTCGATCCAATCGAAGCTCTGCGCTCGAGCTAGAAATCCATCCCGTGTGTGTGTTTGGGGGAGCCATCCTTTAACAGGCACGAACATGTGGCGGAAAATGAGGGCTGCCGGGTGCCCCAGATCTCGCGGTTTTCGAGACTTGGGATGCTCTACTTTTCCCTTGACGTGCGCACTCGAAGCCGGCTAACA
>DASZGZ010000163.1:0-3712 GCA_035938355.1 Acidobacteriaceae bacterium | reverse complement strand
AATCGCTGCGAGCGGGCAGAAGCTGAGATTGAGCGGAAAATTCCAGGGAACGATGACCCCGACAACGCCGAGCGGCTGCGGGATGACACGATTTCGCGCGAGCGGATAGGTCATGAAATCGACCTGTCTGCGTTGCGGCTTCATCCACTTCTTCAAATTTTTGGCGGCGTCGGCGATTGTTTCGAGGACAACGAAGTATTCGGCGAACAGGGTCTCGAATTCAGACCGGTTGCCGTAGTCAGCGTTTATCGCTGCGACCAACTCATCCTTGTTGTCTTTCAGGAGCTGCGCGAGCGCTTTCAAGTCGGCCATGCGCTGATCGTAGGATGGCTCCGGCGCCGCCAGATAAGCCGCACGCTGCTTGTCAAAGCAGGACTGAAATTCAGTGGGAATGTCGATCGAACGGGAATTGACAGGCACGTTCATGATGTTCCCTTTCTCTTGGTTTTTCGCGTGTCCTCCGAGCGAAATAAAGAGGGCGCGCGCGTGACCGTGACTTTATCAACTCCAAGTTAGTGCATGCTTGCGTTCGCATGAACGGAGCCGGGCCTTTCATCCATGATCCGCTTGATAGCGTGAGTGCAGCGGCCGCACTGGGCGCTGCATCCGAGGCAGGCATACACCTCGCTCATACGGGGCCGTCGCTCCTCTTTTGCGACCACTGACCGCACCTGATGGTCGCTGAACACATTGCAAGAACAGACGATCATCGCCTTCTCCTAACCAATACCAATGAGTCGGATGAAGACCGCCACAAGCGCGGTGCTCCACCCAGCCGCAAGCATGATAGTTTCCATTCGGGTCATCTCGGCGTGGCCAAGAGGCCGCTCGCGGACTAGATGGTTACGCATTTTAGCTCCTTCCGAGGCATCGCGAACGCCTGCTGCTGCGCCTCGATTACCAGCACGTCGAACCTGGCGCGGTCGTTCATGCGGCCTCCTGTTTAGCTTCGGTCTGTAGGTCGGCTTCGGTGAAGCCATAGCCGCCGGAGCGCAGCGCCGAATGCTCGCGCTTGGAGTGGACCAGCGGGTAGAACATCTGCGTCGTCCAGCGCTCCGGGCCAAACAGGATGTCGTCCTGCAGGCCGATCTTGGCCGGATATTTGCGTGTGATATGCGCGGTGCCGAACAGCACGTCCCAGAAGAACAGCAGGTTGCCGAAGTTGCCCTTGTAGTGGCCGATGCCATCTTCGTTGGTGAGCGCGTGGTGCGCCCAGTGCGTGGCCGGCGTGGAGATGGTGCGCTCCAGCACCCACATCAGCGGATGCAGCGCGCGGATGCGGTACAGCGGCGCGTCCCACGCCCAGGCGCAGTGCGCGCCCAGGATGACCGCCAGCTTGATCACCAGGTACGCCGCGTAGATCGGGCCGAAACCAAGGTACACCGCCACGCCGCCGATCCACAGGCCCGGCATCATCAGGTAGTAGAAGAAGTTGTTGCGGTAGGTAATGCGCACGCTCATGTAGGCCGCGCTGTGGTGCGCGCGGTGCAGCGGCCACAGCAGCGGCGTGTGCGAGGCGCGGTGCCAGAGGTACTGCGTGAGGTCATCGCCGATCAGCAGCAGGCCGGCCATGGCCCACCACGGCAGGTTGGCCCAGGCGTTGTGCTGCGCGGGCATGAGCCAGTTGCACAGCGCGTTGCTGCCCAGCAGTGCGATCGGCTGGGTGATGGCGATCAGGCTGACGAACATCAGCACCTCCAGCCAGGTGTCGTTGGCTGTCGCGTTGTCGCGCACGGTGGCCTGGTAGCGCCGGGTGATGAGCTCCATGGCGGCAAAGCCCAGAATGCAGGCGCCGATCAGGAGGTATTGCAGTTGCGAGCTCATGTGGGGTGTCTCCTATCGCTCTCATGTTTTTTATTGTGAGAACGATTTTAGGAGTGCCATCACAATGCGTCCAATGCATAATACACATTATTCTGATGCATGGAGCGCAATACCATGAATCTGCGCCGCCTGAGCCACGTCGTCGCCCTTGCCGACACCCTGCACTTCGCCCGCGCCGCCGAAGCCGCCCACCTGAGCCAGCCGGCCTTCAGCCGCAGCATCCAGGCCATCGAGAGCGACTTGGGTATCCGCCTGTTCGACCGCGACGTTGGTGATGTCCGCCCCACCCCGGCCGGCGAATTCGTCATCGAGCGGGCGCGCAAGCTGCTGTTCGAGGCACGTTGCCTGCAGCGCGACGTGGATCTTTACCGCGACAGCCAGCTCGGCGACACGGCCTTCGGTATAGGGCCGCTGTTGACGGCCACCCTGATGCCACGCGCGCTTGTGGCGCTGCGCCGCCAGCACCCGCAGGTGGCGCTGCGCATGGAGGTCGGCAACTGGGTGAAGTTGCTGGAGAGTCTGCGTACCGAGAACATCGAGTTCTTTGCCGCCGATGTGCGCGACATGCCCAGGGATGCCGCGCTGGACATCCAGCTGATCGGGGGGCAACCGGCCAACCTGTATGTGCGGGCAGGCCATCCGCTGGCTGGGCGCGAGCACGCACTGCAGGAAGTCTGGGCGTACGGTCTTGCGGTACCTACGCTGCTGAGCCCCTCAACGGTTGAACTGGCCGCCCTGCTGGGCCTGCCTGAGGGCCAGGAGGCCACCATTGCGCTCGAGTGCGACAACTACGGCATGCTCAAGACAGTCGCGCTCACCACAGATACCGTTCTGGGTGCGACGGACGCGGCGGTACGGGAGGAGCTGGAATCCGGCGCGCTCGTCCGGCTTGTCGTGCAGGGCTGGCTGTCGCCGCCGTCGAGCACGGGCATCGTGCGTTTGCGAGGGAGAACCTCGTCGCCGGCAGCCAAGGCAGCCATTGCAGCGATTGTGCGGGCCGCGGGCGAGATCAACGTGTAGGCGCCTTACGGCACCCGTCGCATGGTCCGGTGCGGAATGCCGGCCTCTTCATACTCCTAAGACGACTGTTTTCTTACCAAAGCCAACCCCGTCGTCGGTTTGTATTACATCTCATCAGCAGGCTCTACGAGCGCGCTTCCATCATCGTCACCACCAATCTCGCATTCGGAGAATGGCCCAGCGTGTTCGGCGACGCCAAGATAACCACCGCACTGCTAGACCGGTTGACCCATCACTGTGACGTCGTCGAGACCGGAAACGATAGTTGGCGATTCAAAAGCCGCGACGATGACCAAGCAACCCGCGCTTGTCTCGTCTCCGCAACCCCGGCCAGCTCCGACGAGCCAAGCGCTACCAGCAAACCACGCAGCAAGTCAAAATTGGAAGCCGATGAGGGGTCAAGTTTGAACGCCGATTGACACCCATGGCAGGATGGGCCAGCCGTCAATTCGACCGATAGCTGACGCCCGACGGACGTTTTTCTGCCCTTCCAACGACAACACGGTTCGACAATTTTCAATCCCCAGCGCGACGAGAATTGCTTACCAGGGGAGCGGCATCAATGTTGCGCGAGCGAAGCGTTGTCTACGATCCGGAAGAACTCTCGCTTTTGGGACACGTCTTAGATCAAGCGATTGGGTCATTACCGGCGCAGATGCGGATGCCTTACAATCGAACGGAAATTGTGCATCGCCCGCGGAGGGAATGGCAGGACGATGGCCGCGCAGCGACTTCCCCAAGGTGTCGGATTTGAATGGACCGACCTTGCATACGAACAGAAAGAGGCGGGAAACTCGACCATCGTTATCTTCAGCGCATCCGTGCTCTTTGTCTTCATGGTGCTGGCGGCGCAATACGAAAGCTGGAG
>DASZGZ010000162.1:0-4657 GCA_035938355.1 Acidobacteriaceae bacterium | reverse complement strand
CGGCGCAGCAAGTGCCTCCGTAGAAGCGATTCCCTATTTCGAGAACATGTTCCCCTACCTCGCCACCGGTGGCGTGAGTGCAACACAAAATATCTATAGCAACGAGTGGGCTTTCGAGCGCGGCAATGAAACTACCGCCCTCGCCGACATCGATGCATTCTGCACACTCGGTTGCGGGCCGTACACCTCGCCTCGCTTCTATCAGCGGCAATTCTCGTCTCTGTATGCCTGGTCGAACGTCGGCAGCTCCAGCTACAACGCCGGTCAGTTCATCCTGCGCCACGCCATGAGCCGCGGTGTGCAGTTCGATTTCACCTACACGCTGTCCAACTCGATCGATCTTGGCTCAGACACCGAGCGCACCGGCGAGTTGAACGGCTCCAGCACCTACAACAGCGGTCTTTCCTTCTCCGAAATCATCAATACCTTCCATCCCGAGTTCAACCGCGGCGTCTCCGACTTCGATACACGTCACCTTGTCAGCGGCGACTGGGTCATCCTGTTGCCATTCGGCTCCAACCAGCGCTTCCTTAGTTCCGGCGGCAAGCTGGTAGATGGCTTCGTCGCTGGCTGGCAGTTCTCCGGCCTCGCTCGCTGGTCCAGCGGGCTGCCCTTCTCGGTCTTTGGAACCGGCTGGGCTACCAACTGGCAGCAGGAAAGCAGTACCGTAGTGACCGGAACAGTCAAAACGCATCGGCACATCGTGAACGGATCCCCGCAGGTCTTCGCCGATCCAGATGCCATCAACAATGGTGTCGCTGCCGGTACTCCGGTGCGTCTGCCCTACCCCGGCGAAGCCGGCCAGCGCAATAACTTCCGCGGCGATGGCTACTTCGATATGGACACCGGACTCTCCAAGTCGTGGAAGATCCGAGAGGACATGGCGCTCAAGTTCGCGTGGGAGGTCTTCAACGCTACGAACTCGGTGCGCTTTGACACCAGTCCCGTCAGCTCCTTCGGCGGCCTGAACGGTCAGATCACCAGCGGCACCCTCGGTCAATACAGCTCCACACTGAGCAGGCCGCGCGTGCAGCAATTCTCACTCCGCTACAGCTTCTAATATGCTTGCTTCGCACCCATGGCGGCTTCGGCGTATCGTCGAAGCCGTCGCTTCTTGAGCTAACATTCTCCGATCGAGTGTCCATGACCTTTCGCGTTTCGCCGTTCTTTGCCCTTCTGCTTGCCGCTTCGCTCTCCGCTCAGACTCCCGCCCAGACTTCCAGCCAGGCCAAACCGCCGATCACTCTCGATGCCTATCTGGCCGAAGCTGAATACACCTCCGCGCGTCTCTCGCCGGATGGAACAGCGGCCGTCATCGCTGTGCGTGAACCCGACTGGATGGCCAACCGCAACCGCGAAGACCTCTGGCTCTGGCGCGCATCCACTGGCAAGACAGAACCGCTTACCAACTCCGGGCACGACAGCGGCCCCGACTGGTCGCCGGACGGCCATCTCATCGCCTTTACTTCTGACCGCCTGCTGCCGGACGAGAAACCCTCCGATAGCAAAGAGAGCAAGGACGACGCGCCCGGCCGTCTCTGGATCGTCTCCGCGGATGGCGGCGACGCGCGCCCGCTCTACCGCACCAAAGATGACGTCCACTCTTTCGCCTGGTCACCCGATGGCTCTGCCATCTATCTCGCAATCCAGCAGCCGCTCTCGAAAGGCGAGACCGATGCGAAGGAGCGCGACTGGAAAGACGTCACGCGCTACCGGACAGGCGATCGCGGCGACCTGCTTCTCCGCATCCCTATTCCGTCTCCATCAACTTCCGCTCCGCAGCCGGGCACCACACCGCCCACGCCTGCATCCAATCAGCAGCCGCTGCCCGAAGGCGCCACCGTCATCGCCCGCAGTCCGTTGGCCATCGAGCTCATCAAGGTCGATCGAGGCAGCGGCGCCATCGCCTTCGTCACCGGCTCCCTCTCCAAGCATCTGGAGCGCCCCGAGGATACGGAAATCTACTCTGTCGCCGCCAGCGGCGGAACGGTTACGCAGCTCACTCGCAATCAGGGTCTTGAGAGCAATCTGCGCTGGTCGCCCGACGGCAAGCGCCTCTACTTCACCGTAGGGGCGGCCGCTGGTTCTGTCGAAGGCCCGTATCGCGATGTGCAGGGCCGTCTCTATGCCATCGCCGCACAAGGAGGCGCACCGCAGCGCCTCGGCGCAGACTTTGACGGCGACTGGAAGGACTACACCATCCTCGCTGACGGCACGCTTCTCGCCACTGGCACCAAGGGAACCAGCACGCAGGTCTATCGCGTCAACGGCCAGCACGCGGAAAAAATCGCCGGCATAGCCGGCACCTACGGCGGTCTCGACGCCGCCGCGCACGGCGACGCGCTGCTGCTCACACACTCCGCCATCCGCGAACCGCTGGAGGTCTACCTCGCCTCCTCACCATCGCAGCTCGATCAGGCGAAGCCGCTCACGCGCTTCAACGCGCACTATCTCGACTACGCGCAATCCGAGTGGCGCCCTTATACCTGGAAGAGCTTCGACGGCTCGACCGTCGAAGGCGTGCTCATCTATCCGCCGGGCAAGCGCGACGCCAAGCACCTCCCTATGCTCACCCTCATCCACGGCGGCCCTGCTGACGCCGATGGCGACCGCTTCGGCGCAGACTGGTACGACTGGGCCACCATGGCGGCAACGCAAGGCTGGCTGGTCTTCCGCCCCAACTACCGCGGCTCGGCTGGCTACGGCGATGCCTTCATGCAGCAGATCACCCCGCACATCGTCTCCGTTCCAGGCAAGGACATCCTCACCGGCGTCGATGCTCTCGTCGCCGATGGCACCGCCGATCCCACCCATCTCGTCATCGGCGGCTACAGCTACGGCGGCTACATGACCAACTGGCTCATCACGCAGACCACCCGCTTCCGCGCCGCAGTTACCGGTGCCGGCGCGGTCGAGCACGCAGCCAACTGGGGCAACGATGACCTCACCTTCGACGACGCTGCTTATCTCGGGGGCCGTCCCTGGGAGAAGCCTCAGATATACGAAAGCGAGGCCGCGCTCTTCCAGCTGAACAAGGTCACCACACCCACCCACATGATCGCGGGCGATGCCGACGTCCGCGTCGCATTTCTGGAAGACATCCTGCTCGAACACGCGCTCGAATCGCTCAACGTTCCGCACGCGCTCGTCACCTTTCCGGGGGAAGGTCATCCGCTCTCGAAAAATCCCTGGCATGGCTACATCGCACTGCGCGAACAGTTGAAGTGGATCAACAAGTACGGCGACCATTCGCCACCCGGGCAGTGACGCCCGCTTGGAAATCAAACAGCACGAGTTACCTTTTGCGTCTCTTGGCCCCTTTGGAGTTAGCCCGCATGTCCCGATCTCCTCGCGTCTTCCCCGTTCTCGCTCTGCTCGGCTCCGCTCTTCTCACCTGCTCCGCCGCTCTCCCCCAGGTCTCGGACTACGCGCGCGATCCGCACCAGGCCATCGATGAGTCCTATACCGCCGCGATCCGCAAATACACCACGGCGCCCGAGTTCAACTCACCGCTCACCGACTACCTGCCCGCCTCGAAAAGTGTGCCCACTCCGGCCAAAGTTCTCGGCGATGTCTCCGGTGCGCCCAACATGCTTCCCTATGCGGAGGATGTCTACAAATACTTCCGCATTCTCGCCGCCGCTTCGCCGCGTGTGCGCGTCGTCTCCATCGGCCATACGGAAGAGGGCCGCGAGATGATCGCGGTCGCTGTCGCAGATGAATCGCTCCTTGCCCATCAGAAGGAAAACGACGAGCGCCTTGCGAAACTCGCCGATCCGCGCACACTCGACATGGATGACGCCAAGGCCGCGCCGCTCATCGCGCAATCCACGCCGGTCTACTACATCACCGGCACCATCCATTCGCCGGAGACGGGCGCGCCCACAGCGCTCATGGAGTTGGCATACCGCCTTGCTGTCGACGACTCGCCGTACGTCCAGTACATCCGCTCGCACGTCATCACGCTCATCACGCCTGTCGTCGAGGTCGATGGCCGCGACCGCATGGTCGACATCTACCGCTGGCACAAGGCGCATCCGAACGACACCTACCCGCACCTCCTCTACTGGGGTCACTACGTCGCGCATGACAACAACCGCGACGCCATGACGATGAATCTCGCGCTCACCCGCAATGTCCTCAATGCTTACCTCGGATGGCACGCACAGGTGCTCCACGACCTCCACGAGTCGGTGCCCTTCCTCTACGACAACACCGTCGGCGACGAGCCCTACAACAGCTGGATCGACCCCATCCTCACCAACGAGTGGCAGATGCTCGGCTGGTCCAATGTGCAGGCCATGGCCAAGCTCAACATGCCCGGTGTCTTCACTCACGGCGACTTCGATACCTGGAGCCCCGGCTATCTCATGTTTCTCGCCGCCATGCACAATGGCATCAGCCGTCTTTACGAGACCTTCGGCAACGGGGGCGCCGATACCGTTGAGCGCATCCTCACGCCGGACGAATACGCGCGCGCCTGGTACAAACCCAATCCGCCGCTTCCCAAGGTCCTGTGGTCGCAGCGCGACAACAACAACTACGAAGAGACCGCGCTGCTCACCACCCTCAGCTACTTCGCACAGAACGGAAAGCTCTTCCTCAACAACTACTACCTCAAGAGCAAGCGCTCCATCCTCAAGCCCGCGCAGAATGG
>DASZGZ010000161.1:0-2836 GCA_035938355.1 Acidobacteriaceae bacterium | reverse complement strand
CCTTGGCAAAACGGCACAGGACGAGCAGAAGGTGCTGGTGAACCTCGTGGGCCCTACGTACTTCCCGGTGTTACGTATTCCGATGGCGCAGGGGCGCATCTGGGACGAGACCGAGAACCGCAACGGCGCGCGCGTGGCGGTAATCAACCAGACGATGGCGCACCGGTATTTCCCGAGCGGCGACGCCATTGGCCATTCGTTGAAGATGCCGGAGATCCAGGACCAGCCGCCGTTTGCTCTCTCCGCACCCGACGCAGCCGGATGGCGGCAGATTGTGGGCGTGGTCGCGGACAAGCTCGATGACGGCCTCCGCAAACCGGTCAAGCCGGAGGTCTTTGTGCCCTCCACGACATTTATGGGGATGTTCACGCAGATCCTGGTCCGGTCGGAGGTCTCGCCGCTCACCCTGCTGCATTCGGTAGGCAAGCAGGTGAATTCGGTCGATGCTGATCAGCAGATCAACGGGCAGGTCCTGGACCTGGAACAGATCATCACCAGTCAGCCGGAGATACAGCAGGAGCACCTGGTAGCGTGGCTCTTCGGGGCGTTCGCCGCGCTGGGGCTGGTGCTGGCGGCCGTGGGGCTATATAGCGTGGTGTCGTACACGGTCGCGCAGCGGACCGGCGAGTTCGGGATCCGGATGGCGCTGGGGGCGCCGCGCGCGCATGTGCTGCGGATTGTCTTCGAATCGACTGTGGTCAGCGTGGGCTGTGGGATAGCAGCGGGATTGCTACTGGCGCTATCACTGCAAAGGCTGCTGGCGCATTGGGCCGAGAGCAGTTCGCGGGATCCCCTGGTGGTGGTAGCGGCCGCGGTGCTGATGACCCTGGTAGCGATGGTGGCCTGCTCCATTCCCGCGCGGCGAGCTTCTAAAGTCGACCCGGTAACCGCCCTTCGTTACTAATAAATTAATCCAACGCTAGGCACTTCTTGCGTTACCTCAGTACTGCTCGCGGTGACGATGAGTTGTTGACGTCGGAGCCCGCAAAGCGCTCAATCATCCGATAAGCAGCGGTTTTCGCAGCAAAATCGTGATGAATCGATTTGGACCGACAACACATTGCAGTCAGATGACGCAGGAATTCCTTGACTGGTGCGGCTGAGAGTGCCGTATTCTAGGAAATGACCCCATTGGGAAGTTTGGAGGTGTAGTTCATTGGCTGAGGTTCGTGTGCAGGAAGGCGAGCCGCTCGAAAATGCATTGCGTCGTTTTAAGCGGAAGGTGCAGCAGGAGGACATCATCAAGGAAGTCAAGCGTCACTCCTTCTACCTGAAGCCCGGTGAGCGGAGGCGCGTCAAGGAAGCATTGGCGCGGAAGCGTAACCGGAAGAAGGCGCGCAAAGAGCAGGACTAAAGGCAATTGCTGTAGATGTGCCGGTACAACCGTAGACGTTCGCGGCACATTCGAAGAGCAGATGCTTTCAGCAGAACGGCATAAACCCCGGGCCCGCAGATTTGCTTAAGACAATCGCGGGCCCTCGGTGTCTCCCCAGGCTCTACGGCATGCGGAAGATCAATCCCTTCCAATAACCCCTTTCCTCCCCCAAGGCTAGTCGCAGTAGCAGTGAGCCATTCAGTGCCGGGCCCAGGTAAGTCGGTTCGATTTTCGAGGAGGGCGGGAGTTGCCGGCCAGGTGGTACGGCGGCAAGCAACCGGGTCATGGAATTCCAGGACAAGATACTCAAATGCGTGGATTGCGGGAAGGACTTCATCTTCACCGCCGGCGAGCAGTTGTTCTTTCACGACAAGCAGTTTCATAACGATCCGAAGCGCTGCAAGGCGTGCAAGCTGAAGCGAGGCGGCGGCTCGAGCGTACGAGCCGAAACCCGTACTCACTGCTCGGTATGCGGCCAGGAGACGACGGTTCCCTTCCGTCCGACGCAGGGACGGCCGGTGCTGTGCCGATCCTGCTTTGAACAGAATCGGCGTGCATCGTCACCCGCGCAAGCGGCGTCAGGTTCAGGGGCGCAGTCCATCGTTGCAGCGATGGCCCAGCCTGTGAGCGTGTCGGGAGGATCGGCCGAGGCTACGACCACCGAGGCAAAAGCTATCGGTTGATCGAGCCAGCGTCTTCGGAGCGATGTTGGGATGAAGCGGGTCTGCAGTTGAGCGCCGAGACAGCGCCTTGGCGTATCCGCGCAAGGCCGTGTAATCAGCTCGACGCGGCGGCTTTGCGCCGCGCGCTATGGCTTTTTCTGTCCGTTGAAGTGGCGATGTAGTCCGGCTGAGCGCCCTGCTTAGCCTTGTGCTTCTTGTCCTCGTGCGTCACTAACAACGCTTCGATCTGCAGCAGCAGATCATTGGTGTTCATCGGCTTCACCAGCATCTGATCGGCACCGGCATCCTCCCACTCTTCGCCAGGCAGCGGGAAAGCAGTGAGCATGGCAACAGCGGGGTCGTATTCCGCTTCGCGGGCCGCGCGCACAACTTCGATGCCGGCGCGCTCATTCTCCATGCGCATGTCGGTGATGACCATGTGGTAAGGATGGGCGCGGATCTTGGATTTTGCCTCGCGCGCGGAGGCGGCCGTTTCCACATCAAAGCCGTGGAGCTCCAGGACAGCCTTCAGCGTCAGCAGGATTGCGAGCTCATCATCGACCAGCAGAATGCGTCGTTTCATAGGTAACTTCCTCACAACACCATACCAGCAGGGGCCCGGTGGAAGGGTTCGGTGCGGCGCCTGGCTCGACCAGCAGAAGCAGGTTACGGCAAATGTGAGGCCACCATCCCGTCAGGCTCTTTTCTTAAGAAAAAGCCCAGATCGCTGATTCTGGATGCCTCACACCGCTGACCTGTGTCTGCTCTAGACTCAGGAACGTGGAAGGATATCACGTAG
>DASZGZ010000160.1:0-19022 GCA_035938355.1 Acidobacteriaceae bacterium | reverse complement strand
GAGGCCTCGCTGCGCGATGCTGCGTCCCCCGCCCGAGTGCTACAATCGAATGTCCCGGCAAGGTTTATCTCCGTTGCTGCGAGTGCGGGCGACAGGCCGGTGGACACACTTCCGAGAGCTGCAGAGGTCCTATGTCAGGCCACTCAAAATGGGCCACAATCAAGCACAAGAAGGGCGCGCTGGACGCGAAGCGCGGCAAGATCTTCACCCGTCTGATCAAGGAAATCAGCATGGCGGCGCGCAGCGGCGGTGACCCGGACGGCAATCCGCGTCTGCGCACGGCGATCCTGGCGGCCAAGGCCGAGAACATGCCGCAGGACAACATCAAGCGCGCCATCCAGCGCGGTACCGGTGAACTGCCCGGCGCGCTCTATGAAGAGATCACCTTCGAGGGCTACGGCCCCGGCGGCGTCGCGTTGCTGGTCGAGACCTCGACCGACAATCGCAACCGCACGGTGAGCGAGGTGCGCCATGCCTTCTCAAAGAACGGCGGCAATCTCGGTTCGGAGGGTTCGGTCCGCTTCATGTTTTCGAAGAAGGGGCTGATCGCCGTCCCGAAGGAAAATGCTGACGAAGAGAAGCTGATGACCCTGGTGCTGGAAAACGGTGGCGACGACCTGACCGATCAAGGCGACACCTGGGAGATCCTGACCGACCCGGCCGCGTACCATGCCGTGCTCGATGCGATTCGCGCGGCGAAGATCGAGACCTCGGTGGCCGAAATCACGATGATCGCTTCCACTTACACCAAGCTTGAGGGCCCGGTGGCAAACCAGATGGTGCGTCTGCTTGAAGCGCTGGAGGATCACGACGACGTGCAAAACGTCTACTCCAACTTCGATATGGACGCCAAGCAAATGGAAGAAGTGGCCGGCTAGCCAGAACCGCATTCCCCACAGGCCGCCGGCTTCTCCACTGGCGGCCTTTTCTCTGTACTGCGCTGTTTGCACAATCCGCGCGATTTTCGCGCACTGATGAGACGTATGCCTCCTTTATGCAGCCGCCTGTTGTCCGCTTCTGTTCTTCTGATCGGAGTCGCACTTCCACTTGCTGCACAATCCAGCAGCAGCCAGATCGCGACCCCTTCTTCCGCGAATGCGGTTACGCCGGTGGAGGATGCGCTGAGCAACCGGCGGTGGAACTGGGGAGCCTTCTTCAACGGCGGCTTCAGTGCGCGGGTTACGCCCTCGTCGACTTATTTGAGTGCAGGGGCCCGTGCCGGCAAGGTGATGTCGCCTCCTTGGGGGCCGGGGTTGCTGCGCGGACAATTTGAATACAGCGTCGAGTTCACGCCGTGGTGGCAGGGACACACGGCAACCTTTGAGCGCTACAATCTGACCGCGACCAGCGATCCGGACATTGCGTCTGCGAGCGGACCTTACAAGACCGGAGGCGCATACAACGGCATCAGCGTGACGCCTGTGGTGCTGCGCTGGGACCTGCGCGGAGGCAGGCGGATCATGCCCTTTGTGCAGGGTGCCGGTGGGTTGATATGGACCAATCACAAATTTCCGCCGGTAGGGCCGCTTCCGGCGCCGGGACACCAGGGCACAAGTGTGTGGAACTTCACGCCGCAGTTTGGCGTGGGCTTTCAGTACTTCCTCAAACCCAAGCGCTCGATTACCTTCAATGCGAATGCGGTACACATCTCCAACGCGTCCCTCGGCGATGCCAATCCCGGCGTGAACTCGACGGTGCAATTCCAGATCGGATACAGCTGGTGGAAGTAGAGCAGTGACAGGGATGACGAATGCCATCATCGAGTGCGTCCCGAACTTCTCGGAGGGCGTGGACACCGAGCGCGTGCTCGCCATCGTGCGCACCATGCGGGTGCCTGGCGTGTCGCTGCTGGACTGGTCACAGGATGCCGACCACAACCGTTCTGTCGTGACCATCGCCGGGCCACCGGCGGCGGTGGTGGAGGCGGCGGTGCTGGCCGCAGGAAAGGCGGCCGAGGTGATCGACCTGACCCGGCAGACCGGCGTGCACCCGCGCATTGGCGCGGCGGACGTGATTCCGTTTGTACCGGTGCGCGACATCTCGCTCGAGCATTGCGCTTTGCTGGCGAGGCAGGCGGGGGAGGAGATCTGGCGGCGGTACGGCGTGCCGGTGTACTTCTACGAGGCGGCGGCAGCCCGGCCCGACCGGGCCAGGCTGGAAGACGTCCGGCAGGGCCAGTTCGAGGGGTTACGGGAAGCAGCACGGCGGGATCCGTCTCGCCGGCCGGATGTGGGCGGCCCGGACCTGCACCCCACGGCGGGCGCGAGCGCGGTAGGGGCGCGGCGCTTTCTGATCGCCTGGAATGTCTTTCTGGACAAGCCGGATGTGGCCCTGGCACGGGCGCTGGCCCGGGAGGTACGGGACTCCGGCGGGGGCCTGAAGGGAGTCAAAGCGCTAGGGGCACTGGTACGAGGCCGAGCCCAGATCTCCATGAATCTGACGGACTTCCGGGTCAGCTCGCCGAGCGCCGTCTTTGCCGACCTGAAGCGCCGGGTAGAGGGCCGGGGCGCCCGCATCGTGGAGGGAGAGCTGATTGGCCTGATCCCGGAGGCCGCAGTCGAACAAAATAGCGAGTGGGTGCGTCAATTGGAGGACTTCTCTTCTGAGACCAAGGTCCTGGAGCGCCGCATGGACCGGCCGCTCGAATGGCCTTAAACGAGGAGAGGGAACCACCGATAGTGACGAATTTCGTAACTATCAACTGATAATTGGGTTGTCACCCAGAAGTGAAATAGAGCGCCTGCCGGGCGCGGGCTAAGATGGAAAGAGCGGACGGTGTTCGACTCCTGTGCGGTGCACAGAACGGCGGCCCTGTCCTGAAGGAAGTGAAGTACTGATGAAGAACCTTGCGAAGATTGTGAGCGGCGGAATCGCTGCTCTGTGCCTTGCCTCGACACTGCCGGCGTCTGCTGCTCAGCTGAGCGGCGATGCCCAGGCCGCCATCCCCCACGATGTGCAGCAGTTGATCGTGATCGATTACCGGGCGATGCAGAACTCGCCTGCGGCCATGCAGCTGAAGGGCAGAGTCATGCCTCCGGAGCTGAAGAGCCTGGAGAAGGCGTTGCAGGTCTCCGGCATGAATGACAACCACGACGTGGATGCGCTGGCCTTCGCCTCCTATCGTCCGAAGGGTTCGACCGGCGACGCGACGCGGATCATCGGGCTGGCGCAGGGACAGTTTCCGCTAGACGACATCATGGCCAACTTCAAGAAGAAGAAGATCAAGCCGGTGGTGCTGCGCGACAACAGAATCTATCCCATGGGCGCGTCGGGCATGCAGGTCGCGTTCCTGAACCCCACCACCATGGTCTTTGGCCAGACCGATTCGCTGAAACAGGCGCTGGATGCGCGCGATGGCCTGCAGCCAAACTTCCTCACCAACAACGCGATGACCGACATGATGGCGTCCGTGCGTGACCAGCCGTTGTGGAGCATCCTGGACCAGAAGGGCTCGCAGACCATGATGCGCTCGCTGATGGGCGAGGCTGCCCAGGTGGGCGACTATGACACCATCAAGAAGCGGATCCTGAGCTCGTACTACACGATGGACTTCCAGAACGGCGTGAAGTTCGATCTGGACGTGTTGACGCCTGACACCTTCACCGCAGCGACCATGGCGTCTCTGCTGAATGCAGCCGCGCTCTACAAGAAGATGAGCGGCACGGACATCGAGAAGCAGGCGATCGACGGAACGAAGATCGACTCCAGCTCCGGCAAGCTGATCGTCACATATTCGTCCTCCGACAGTCAGTTTGCGACGCTGCTGCAGTCGAGTCTCTTCCAAACGGTAGTGCACTAAGAAACACGCATCTCATAAAGAAGGCCGCTCATCGGAGCGGCCTTCGCATTTTGTGAGGCTTTTGGCCGCGCAGCATCACCAGCGATAGATCGCCAGGTTATTCAGGTAGGCGTCCATCACGCCGGATTTGTGAGCGCCGTCGATCTGGAAGTTCAAGAGCAACTCGCCCGGCGTCCAGCGCAGCGCCTCAGCGGAGAATGCGGTTGCATTCTGGAAGTCGGAATAGACGCCATCGAAGCTGATCCAGTCGTAGGTGACGTTGCCCCCTTCGTCGCGGTGCGAGGCGATCTGCACCTTGTGCCACTTCTTCTTTCCCCAGTCGTGCGGGTTGCAGTGGATATTCGAGGGGTGCCAGTGCGTCCCGCTGTTGTTGACGTAGGTGTACTCCCAGCTCTTCGAATGGGCTGCGCATTGAACGCCGAAGATGACGGTCCGTCCGTCTGACATGACCTGGTTCATGTCCATCTCGACGTTCTCGACCTCCGCGGGTTCGACGAGGTAGACGTTCGCCTCATAGACGAAGTGCGTTGCTTCCGCATCGCGGCCAAAGGTGAGGTGATATCTCTCACCGCCCTTGTCGCCGTACCAGGTGACGAACTGGCGCCCGGCGAGGCCATCGCGGCCATCAGGAAAGATGGGATAGTTGGTCTGTCCATTGGAGGAGCCCTTGGTCTGATCGTCGTGAACACCTTGCCACGCAATGCTTGTCTCAAGCCCTAAGGCGCGGATAGCGGAATCGGGAATCCGCGAGGGCGCAGGCGGCGCCGCCGGCTCGGAAGGTGGAGGGACACCAGGAGCAGGTGTAGGAACGGGAGCGGCAGAAGTCGAAGCTGCCGGAGCCTGCTCCTGTAGAGCCGCAGACGCAATCCCTGCGGGTGTCGCCGCAGTCGCGGGAAGGGTGAGAGCAAAGAGTGCAATGACTGGCAAGTGGCGCATGCGTTCTCTCACCATTCTATTGACGCGATGGCACCGCGATTGTTGCGTCAGGGCGCCTGCTGCGGAAGCGCTTCAAAGACAACACCTTCATCTTCACCGATAGAGATGACAAGATTTTTATGCATCCCTTCCTGCACGGTGGGTCCCGTCGCTGTATGGCTCTTGCCGGTGGAGTCGTTGAAGGTCACCTTCACCGGGCCGGAGCCGATCAGCTTGGGCGGGTAGTTGAAGCTGGCGCCGCTCGCGACCGCGTCGCGGCCGAAGCTCGCGTTGGGGTAGTCCACTTCGAGCTGGTGGATATCCGGACCCTGGTTCCTGACCGTGATGAGGAATGCGGCTTCTGGCCGGCCCAGGCTGGGGCTCGAATGGCAGCCCGCCAGCAGCAGAGCGAACGCGAAGCTGGCCGCGCGGAGAAATGTAACTGTCATAGGTGATAGTTCCGGTGATATTTCCGATTCTTCGCTGCGACGATCGTGCGTGTTGCCGGTTGCGTTCACAATGTCGTCTTGCGTTCCAGAATGCGCGCGGTCAGCACCACGCCGGTCTGGTTGTTGTGCAGAGTGAGGGGAAAGGCCAGCACGTTCCAGACCCAGCCCTCGCCTTTGCGCGGAAGGTTGAGAAGCCCGCGATAGGTGCGGTCGATATACGTCTCGCGCTGCACCGCGACAGTGCGCAGGATATCCCGCCAGTCCGGTGCCAACTCGGGCATCTCGACGAACATGTTCTTGCCGGGAAACCAGTCGCGCGGCTGCTCGAGCAAACGGGCGCAGGTGTCATTGACGTACTGCCAGTTGCCGTTGGCGTCAAGGATCTCGAGAACGACGTCGTCCCCCATCGCCATGTTGATGCGGGAGTAGAAGAAGTCGCGCGCATCGACCACGACGGGCCTGCCGCGGCGCTTGGCTTCAAAGCCGCGCAGCGCATTCACCAGATCGTCGATGGAGCTGTAGCCCTTCAGCAGATGCATGTCCTCTACGCCGCCGAAGCGCCGCTCGAGTGTGGCCGAAAGGATGATGATGGGGACCTCCGGACGCCGTTCGCGCAGCTCCGCAGCGACATCCGTCCCGAAGCGACCGGCGCCGAGGTGATAATCGAGCACCGCGATGTCGATGCGGTCCAGTAGCTTCTCTGCTTCCTCGACCGAGTCGGCGGTTTCGGTGATGTAGCCGTGCTTGCGCAGGATGGTCGAGCGCAGCAGCAGGTTCTCCGGATGGTCGTCCAGCAGCAGGACGCGAACCGGCACTTCCTGCACGGCTTCGGCCACCGTGCCAGCGGGCTTGATTTCCTCGATGTCGGACATTTGACCTTACGATGCGCAGATGCACCCGGACGCTGCCGGGGTTTCCGCGCTAACCGATTTATTTGTCTGTGCGTTATCGATCTTCATGGTTGGGGGCCGATTCATTTCGGGATTTTCCGGGCAGGCGACGGAGCAGTTCCGGCAAACGCTGGAAGATCGCCGCCGCCCGCAGCCATTGCCGGTTGTCGATTGCAGGATAACCGCTGACGACTTTGCCTGCGGCTACGTCGTTGGGAATGCCCGACTGCGCAGTTGCCACGACACCGTCGCCGATCCTGCAGTGACCCGCGACCCCAACCTGTCCCGCGAGCACCACGTTGCGACCGACCTCGGTCGATCCCGCAAGACCCACCTGCGCGCAGAGCAGCGTGTTCTCACCCACGCTCGAGCCATGTCCCACCTGCACCAGATTGTCGATCTTCGCGCCGTCGGCGATCACTGTTGCGCCTACGCTCGCGCGATCGATGCAGGCATTGGCCTGAATTTCGACGTCATTGCCGATACGTACTGGACCCGATTGCGGAATCTTCTGCCACGAGCCATCGTCACGTTTGGCGAAGCCGAAGCCATCACCGCCGACGACAACGCCGTTCTGCAGGATGACGTTGTCGCCGAGCACGCAGCCCTCGCGGACAACGGCGTGGGCGTGAGCGAAGAGATTGCGTCCGGCGGTGACGCCGGGATAGATGACGACGTGCGCCAGTAGCACGGCACCATCCGCGATCCGCGCGCCCGCCCCGACCACGACATACGCGCCGATGTGGGCACCGCTCCCGACGGTCGCACTCGGATCGATGACGGCTGTGGGATGGATCCCCGGCGCATATGCCGGCTCCGGATGCAAAAGCGCGATGGCTTGGGCGAAGGCGAGGTATGGATTCGCCAGCCGCAGAGTGGCGGCGGCGATCTCCGGAAACTCCGGTGCGACCAGGACGGCGCTCGCCCGGGTGGTTTTGGCAGCGCCTGCGTAGCGGGGATTCGAGACAAAGGTGATGTGGCCGCTGACTGCTTCCTCAATGCCCGCCACGCCGGTGATCTCTGTGTCGCCATCGCCGTGCAGAGTGGCGCCGAGGTGCGCAGCAAGGTCGCGAAGCTTCATCTTCTGCATGGTACCCGAGTGGCGGGAGGAATCGATTCAGAGAGCTTTGGGCGTCACGGCGGGGAAGAGATCGCCCTGCTGACGCGCTGAGGCCGGCGGCTTGCGTTTGTCCGCGGTCACCGCGGCGCCGCCGATGACAGCGACGACGCTCAATTCGACAATGCTGGTGCGCGGCAGGAAGATGCGCTGGGTGTTCGAACGCGTATCTGGCGGTGTGACGAGTATGCCGGCGGGATCGAGCAGGGTGAGATCGTTGGCGGCCATCCCTTCGAGCACGGTCTCGTCCTTGAGGGTCATCCGCAGCCACAGACCTGCGAGACGCGGGCGGCCGGAGAAGGTGGTACGCAGCAGCCGTTCCGGGTTGGTGGTCTCGCCGGAGTTGAAGTCGCGGACGAAGCAGGCCCATTTGAGCGATGCCAGAGGAATCACCTGACGGCGGGCAGAAAGGTCCAGCACTTCGAGCGCGTCCGGAGACACGGCACGCCGGATGAAGCCGGTGGCGGGCAGGTAGCCAGCCAACCAGTTTCCATCGTGCATTCGAAGGACGGCTTTTTTCTGCGTGCTGCTCATGGCAAAGCTTTCCGAAACGACCCGCGGGATTGTCTCATACCTGGTAACCGAATGCAGCGGAAAGTGTGCAGAATGGTAGCCAAGATAGTCACATTATGATACCTTTAGGCGTTGAACAGTAGTTCATATACGCGATAAGTCTCCCAGAAAGAGTGACATAGAGCCACCGGCCAAGTGCTGGCGGGTCGCTCAAGGCACGAACATGCCCGACTACGTTTATTTGCTGGAGCGCCGCCTATCTCCGGCGCAGCGCAGTGCCCTCAGCCTCGTTCGTGATGCCGCCCGTGCGGAGGGCATGACCAGTTTTCTTACGGGAGGGGCTGTTCGCGACCTCACCAGTGGGCATCCGGTCCGCGACTTTGATGTAACGGTTCAAGGAAATGCCCTTAACCTGCGGCAGGCAGTAGAGGCTGCGGGGTTTATCTACTGGGGATCCCATGCTCCAACACAGACTCTCTTTCTGCGTTATCCCGGCGGCGTGAGGCTCGAGGTATCGAGCGCGCGCAAGGAGACCTTCGCCAAGGCCGCCCACCCCACCTATGAGTGGACCAACATCCTCGAAGACCTGCGACGCCGTGACTTCACCGTCAATGCGATGGCAATCTCGCTCAATGAAGGCTCGTATGGCCTGTTGATGGATCCGACCAATGGCGTGGCGGATATCGAGATGCGCACGTTGCGGCTGGTAAGCAACTACGGCTTCCTTGAAGACCCGATCCGGCTCTTGCGTGCGGTCCGGCTGGGGACGCGGCTGGGCTTTCAGATGGACGAGCGCACCAAGCAGCGCTTCGACAACGCGATGGAAGAGGGCGTCTTTTCGGAGATCACGAGCTACCAGCGCGGCTATGAGCTGGAGGAGATCGGCCACGAGGAGAATCCGCTCGAGATGCTGCGCACGCTCGAGCAGCAGGGCTGGATGAAGCACCTCGACCCGGCATGGACGGTTAGCAAGGCCGACGCTCAGGGGCTGGCGCAACTGCATGAACTGCAGACACGGCTGCAGATCGAGGGCATTTATCCCGATATTTCCGCCGCGGCGATGGAGTTGCTGACGGCGCGAATGCAGCCCAAGGACATTGCGGCGTTGAAGAAGCTGTTCGTCCGGCCGGGCTTCGTGAAGGAATGGGAGAGGCTGGACAAAGAGGCAGAGGCCTTTGCCGCAAAACTAACAGCCAAGGAGTCAAGCGCTCCATCCGTCTCCTGGAAGCTGATGACGCGCTCGGCCGCTGAGCCGGTGCTGTGGCTGGGCCTGACCGGTAAGGGCGCGGCGATCCAGAACAAGTACAAGAATTTCTTCACCGTATGGCCGGAGGCGCGGCAGAAGGTACCCACCGCCCTGATGCTGGAGATGCGCATTACGCCCGAGATCGAGCGCTATCCGGAGCTGCTGGAGGAGTTGTTCTACCAGACCATGGACAACAAGCTGACGGACGAGGCTGCGCTGCGTGCGTTCCTTGAGCCGTACTCTCCGCCAGCGCCCCCGCCGCCGGTAAATCTGCGCAAGCCGCGTGCCTCGAAGAAGAAGGCAGCGAAGAAGGAAGATGCAGCGGAGGCGGTTGCGAAGTCACCCGAGGCAGCGCCTGCCGAGGCTGCGGCCAAAGGGAAGCCGGCCGTACCTGCGAAGACTGCGGAGGCAAAGACTGCGCAGAAGCCCGCGCCCGCGAAGCCTGCGCCCGCGAAGGCTGAGCCCGCCAAGGCGACGGCTGCGAAGGCGGCCCCGGCGAAGTCGGCTGCGCCAGCCAAAGCTGCAACCAAGGCGCCAGCGAAGGCTGCAGCACCGGCGAAGAAGGCTGCGCCGGCAAAAGCAGCTCCGGCAAAGAAGGCGGCCGCGAAGCCTGCTGCGAAAAAGGTTGCGGCAAAGAAGCCCGCGGCGAAGGCAAAACCGGCAAAGGCTCCACAGAAGGCCGCGAAAAAGGCGGCGCCTGCAAAGAAGCCTGCTGCGAAGAAGGTTGCGCCTAAGAAAGCTCCGGCGAAGAAGGCAGCGGCAAAAAAGAAGCGGTGAGCCGGATGTAGATGCGGTTTTCCAGCAAGAGGCGAGCATCACGCTCGCCTCTTGCTGCGTTATGCAGGGATTTCCTCAGTGAGCTACCTGCAACGCACAGCCCTGCTCAATTCTGCGTACGTCTGCGCACAACTAAAATGAGAAAAGATGGCTGAGTTCACCCACCTTCATCTGCATACGGACTACTCGCTGCTGGACGGCGCCTGCGACGTCGAAAAACTGGTCTCCCGCGTGGATTCGATCGGGCAGAAGGCTGTCGCGATCACCGATCACGGGAACATTTACGGCGCGGTGCACTTCTTCGACGCGGCAAAGGCAAAGGGCATCAAGCCGATCCTGGGCTGCGAGCTCTACGTGTGCAAGAAGGAAGACCATCGCGCCGATCCGCAGGGCGACGATTACAACCATCTGCTGGTGCTGGCGGAAAACGAAGAGGGCTATCGCAATCTGGTCCGCATCACGTCGGAGGCGTCGCTGCATGGCTTCTATCGCAAGCCGCGCATCTCGAAACGATACCTGGCCGAGCACTCGGCCGGTCTGATCGGCTTTTCCGGCTGCCTCGCGGGCGAGTTCTGCGAAAACCTGATGGCAGGGAAGTACGAGGCGGCGCGCGATGTCGCCGCGGGTTACCAGGACATCTTCGGCAAGGGAAACTTCTTCCTCGAGATCCAGGACCAGGGTCTTGAGCTCGAAAAGAAGATCCACGCCGACATGTTCCGCATGGAAAAGGAACTGGGCATCCCGCTGGTGGCGACCAACGACAGCCACTATCTGTGCGAGGACGATCATCACGCTCACGAGGTGCTATTGTGCGTGCAGACGGCGGGCTCGATCCACGATCCGAAGCGCTTCAAATTCGACTCCGATCAGTTCTATGTGAAGTCCGCGGAAGAGATGGAGCGGCTCTTTGCGCATGCGCCGCAGGTGGTCAGCCGCACGATGCAGTTCGCCGAGCGCTGCCAGCTCAAGCTGAACAAGGTGGACAATCCGTTCCCCGAATTTGCGGTGCCGGCAGGCCACAGCATTGACAGCTACTTCGAAGAGGTCTGTCGCGCCGGCTTTGAGAAGCGGTTGCAGACGGCAATCCAGCATTTGAAAGATCGCGGCCTGCTGCGCAAGACCGAGGCGGATTATCGCGAGCGGCTGGAGCGCGAGATCGACTGCATCAAGCAGATGAAGTTCCCCGGCTACTTCCTCATCGTTTGGGATTTCATCCGCTACGCGAAGGAGCATGAGATCCCGGTAGGCCCGGGACGCGGATCGGCTGCGGGGTCGCTGGTGGCCTACGTGATGGAGATTACCGACATCGATCCGCTGCAGAATGAGCTGCTCTTCGAGCGCTTCCTCAATCCAGAGCGCGTTTCGATGCCGGATATCGATATCGACTTCTGCATGAACCGCCGCGGCGAGGTGATCGAGTACGTCACGCGCAAGTATGGCCGCGAGCAGGTGGCGCAGATCATCACCTTCAACACCATGGCGGCGAAGGCGGCGATCAAGGACGTCGGTCGCGCGCTCGATATGCCGTACGGGGACGTGGACCGGATCGCCAAGCTGGTGCCCGCCACGATCGGCATCACCATCGAACAGGCGCTGAAGGACTCGCACCAGCTGCAGGCAGCATACGAAGCCGACACAACAGTGCGCGAGCTGGTGGACACCGCGCGAAAGCTTGAGGGGCTGGTGCGGGGCGCGGGTGTGCACGCGGCCGGGGTGGTGATTGCGCCCAAGCCGCTTACTGAATTGGTGCCGGTAAGCCGTTCAAAGAACGACGAAATCGTAACCGCGTACGACATGAAGGCCGTCGAGAAGATGGGCCTGCTCAAGATGGATTTCCTTGGGCTGACCACGCTGACCGTCATCGACGACTGCCTGAAGCTGATCCGCCGCAACCAGAATGTTGAAGTGAACATGGCGACGGTGCCGCTGGACGATCAGACGACATATGAGCACATCTTCCACAAAGCGCTGACCTCGGGGGTCTTCCAGTTCGAGTCCGGCGGCATGCGCGATGTGCTGCGGCGCTATCGACCGACGACGGTGGAGGATCTGACGGCGCTGAACGCGCTCTACCGCCCAGGTCCGATCCAGGGCGGCATGATCGACGATTTCATCGAGCGCAAGTGGGGCCGCCGCAAGGTGGAGTACGTGCTGCCTGAGCTGGAGGTGCTGCTCAAGGAGACGCTGGGCGTGATCGTGTATCAGGAGCAGGTGATGCAGATCGCGAACGTGCTCGCCGGTTACTCGTTGGGAGAAGCCGATCTGCTGCGGCGCGCGATGGGCAAGAAAAATGCCGAGGAGATGGCCAGGCAGCGTGAGCGCTTCGCCGTGGGCGCCGCCAAAAATAAGCACCCCAAGGACAAGGCGACGCACATCTTCGACCAGATGGAGAAGTTCGCCGGCTACGGATTCAACAAGTCCCACTCCGCGGCGTATGCGCTGCTGGCGTATCACACGGCCTATCTCAAGACGCACTATCCGGTCGAGTTCATGGCGGCGCTGCTGACCAGCGAAATCTCGAAGCCGGAGAACGTGGTGAAGTACATCAGCGAATGCCGCGAGATGGAGATTGCGGTAGAGCCCCCGAATGTCCAGGTCTCCGACGCCGACTTTACGCCGGACGGCAAGGTGATCCGCTTCGGGCTTACGGCGATTAAGAATGTCGGCCGCAACGCCATCGATTCCATTCTTGCGGCGCGCGCGAAGCTGGCCGAGGAGCGGCAGGGCGGATTCACTTCGCTCTGGGAGTTCTGCGAGCAGGTGGATCTTCGTCTGCTCAACAAGCGCGTCATCGAGTCGCTGATCAAGGCCGGTGCGCTGGACAGCTTCGGGCCGCGCGCCCGACTGATGGCTGCCGTGGACAAGGCGATGGAGCGGGCGCAGAAATCGCAGCGCGACCTGGCGGCGGGGCAGAGCGGACTCTTTGGCGGCCTGGGGGCGATCTTCGACGAGGCCCCAATGAATGGCGCACATGGGGACGACCCGCTACCTAACGTGCCGGACTGGGATGAGAACCTGCGGCTGCAATCGGAGAAGGAGGTGCTGGGCTTCTTCGTCTCCGGACATCCGATGGACAAGTACGCGGACAAGATCAAGAACCTGAAGGCGGTGACCACGGCAGACGCGATGGAGATGAAACCTGCGCCGCCGCCCGCGCGCCGTGGTCAGCAGCAGCCGGAGCATGAGATTGCAGTTGCGGGCGTGATTGTGGGTTTGAAGGTGGCCAAGTCGAAGCGATCCGGCGAGCTCTACGCGCAGGCCTCGCTGGAAGATACCGTCGGCAAGATTGACCTGATCGCCTTTCCCAAGGACTATCCGCGGCTGGCGGAGTCGCTCAAGATCGATGTGCCAGTGCTGGTGCGCGGGCAATTGCGCGCGGAGGAGGATGCGGCGCCGAAGCTTGCGGTCTCGTCCATCCAGGCGCTGGAGGACGTAAAGGTAAAGCTGCCGCAGAATGTGCGCATCCGTGTGACACTGGACCGCGCGACGGACCAGACGCTGCTTTCATTGCACGCCATGATCCAGGAGGCGCCCGGGCCGGGCAAGCTGATGATCAATCTCGAACAACGCGGTGAATTCGTGGTGATGCTGGAACCGGAAGGCTTCACGGTGGGAGCAGACCGCATCTTCATTGAGCGTGCCGAAGAGTTGCTGGGGCGTGGGGCCGTGCAGGCGATTGACTAAAAAGTTGTAGCGTAGACTGTTCGCCATGCCGGAGACGAGTTCAAGGCCTATGGTTCGCAGACTACCTGCGTCCTCATCGCTGCTGCTGGACATCGTTCGCTTCGGCGCTTCGGCTATGGTCGCGGTGGGCCACGTCACGCAGTCGCACTTTTCCACCGGCTGGTCTGATTTGACGACGCACGCCGTCGAATCAGTCGGAATTTTCTTCGTGCTCTCCGGATTTGTCATCCGCTATACAACGCGGTTGAAGTATGCCCGCATCGGCGAGTATTGGATCGACCGCGTCTCGCGCATTTATTCCGTCGTACTGCCCGCAGTTTTGTTTACGATCCTGGCTGATTGGATTGCAGCGCGCGCCAATCCAGGCTATTTCTTTGCGCACTGGGGTCAGTACATGGACCATCCGGTGGATCGACTCGTCCAGAATCTTTTGTTCACTTCGCAGTTCTGGTCGCGCAGCACTGCCCTGTTTTCGAATGGGCCTTTCTGGTCCCTTTCTTATGAATGTCTCTACTACGCCATCTATGGTTGCGCTTTCTATCTGCGGGGTGCGCTGCGCTGGATCATGGTGCTTGGGCTGATTGCGCTGGGTGGCGCACATATCGCCCTGCTCTTTCCTCTATGGGTTCTTGGCTGCGTTTTGTACGAGATATACGAGCGGCTGACGGAGCGGCCCTCCGGATGGCGGTCGCACCTCTCGTTCGCAGCCATCGGAGCCGCCGGCGCGCTGCTGTGGCAGCCCTCAGTGACGGCAATGCTTGCAGTGAAGAACCGCATGACAGCATTTCTCCTAGAGCATCATCATCAGCCTCCGAATCTGCACTGGATGCGCGATTACTATCGCGTCGGTATCCCTGCGGCATTCCTCATGCTGTGGCTTCTGGTTGCCGTCGATGGCTTGCCGGTGGACGCGCGGTCGCGCTGGGCGCGCAGCGTGCGGGTACTGGCAGAAGGAACCTTTCCGCTCTATGTGGTGCACTTTCCGCTATACGTGCTAATCGCATCGCTAATTCCGTATGACCATGGGAATCCGGTGCCCAAGATCGCAATGCTGCTTGCGGCG
Organism: Acidobacteriaceae bacterium; assembly: GCA_035938355.1. Taxonomy (GTDB): domain Bacteria; phylum Acidobacteriota; class Terriglobia; order Terriglobales; family Acidobacteriaceae; genus KBS-83. The sequence continues at coordinate 4,569 of DASZGZ010000160.1, read as the reverse complement.
ATTACGTTTGGCGTGCTGCTGGCCTTTCCCACGAACCACTTCAAAGACGCGATACGCAATCGGCTGCGCGACTGGTTCCTGCCCGGGGATCGCATGCCGGCGGCACGATCTGCAGAGACGGTGTCCTCCTAAGGGGTGTTACTCTCAAATCCCGTAATTTGTCTCCGTATCTTTCGTTCCATACAATCAATGCGTGGCCCAGGGAACCTTGACACAGCCGACCAGCGATCAGCCTGAAGGAAAGGCGGAGCCGAACCTTCCATCTGCGCCGGAGTCGCAGCCAAACGCATGGCTGAAGACGGAACTGGCGCGGAATGCGCAGCGGCCATACCCTATGGACTTTATCCGGATGATCTTCACGGACTTGAGTGAGATCCACGGCGACCGCAACTTTGCCGATGATCCGGCGATGCAATGCAGCATGGCGCGCTTTCACGGTGACGAGGTGCTGGTCATCTCCAACGTGAAGGGGCGCACGACGAAGGACAACGTCAAATTCAATTTTGGCCTGCCGAATCCCGAGGGATACCGCAAGGCGCTGCGCGTGATGAAGATTGCCGAGAAGTTCAACCGGCCGATCTTTACCTTCATCGATCTGCTGGGCGCGAATCCTGGCCTGGGCGCAGAAGAACGCGGGCAGGGAGAGGCCATTGCGCGCAACCTGCTGGAGATGTCGCGCCTCACCGTCCCCACCATCGCGACGGTGACGGGTGAGGGCGGTTCAGGCGGCGCACTGGCGCTCGCAGTTGCGGACCGGGTGCTGATGCTGGAGAACGCGGTCTATTCGGTGATCTCACCGGAGGGTTGCGCGTCGATCATGTGGCGCGACGCAACCAAGCGGGCAATGGCGGCCGATGCGCTGAAGACGACTTCGGAGGACGTCATGGCGATGGGCTGCGTGGATGACGTGGTACCGGAGCCGCCGGGCGGCGCGCACCTCGATCCCGAAGGTGCAGCACGCATGCTCGACGAGAAGCTTTCCTGGCATCTCAGTGAGTTGAAGGCCATGTCCACGAAAGAGCGCCTGGCTGGACGTCGCGAGAAGTTCCGCAACATTGCGCAGTTCTACACCACCTAAGACTTACTTGGTCACCACGCCGCCAACTCTCACCCCGCATCCACAAAGACCAACGCGTCTGCGCTCTTTCTGCGTCTTCATTGTGGCGCTCATGTATGCCTTCGTCGCGGAGGCGATTGCGCACCATGCCGCACGTGGATTGAGTGGGGGCGACTGGGTGGCGCTGGTCGACCGGGTGGTGATGCTGTTTCTGCTTCTGGTTGGCTTCGGGGCGTTGGGGATGGGCTTTTCTCGTCAGCGAGAGCCGGGCCGCGCCATGGGGCTGGTATCGCGTCCGGGGATGCTGCATGAGTTTGGAACGGGTTCCGCGGTTGGCTGGGGCCTGCTGCTGCTGACCATCGTGCCCTCAGTTTTCATCGGGGGTCTCGGCATAACGCTGTGGACCGGTGCGCACCAGTGGTTCCTGCTGATTCTCGATCTGCTGGTACTGGCGATCGCCGCGCTGTGCGAGGAGCTGATCTTTCGCGGATATCCATTCCAGCGGCTGATGGATGCGGTCGGACCGACGCTGGGCTCGGTCTTCATCTCGATCTGCTTCGTCGTGGTGAATTATCAGCCGGATATGCCGCACGCGGCGGTCTTCGCCCTGTTCCTGCTCAGCATGATCCTTTGTATCGCCTATCTGCGGACGCGCGCCTTATGGCTGCCGTGGGGCCTGCACTTCGCCTGGAATGCGGCGATGGGACCGCTCTTCGGTTTGCCGCTCAGCGGCTACAGCGGATTCGCGGGCGGCTTCTCGCCCGTCGTCCAGAGCCTGCCCCAGGGTCCGGATGCGCTTACCGGCGCGGACTATGGGCCGGAGGGCAGCGTAGTCGCGGTGCTGGTGCTCTGCTTCGGGCTGTGGCTCATCATGCGGGTGACTCGCGAGTACGCTTCCCGCTATGGATACCCGGAGATCGTTCCGGGCGGTATTCCGGTGGACATCGACGCCGCGGCGCGACGTCAGCATGAGCAGGCGATGGGCCCGGTTCAGGACGCTGGACCAAAACTGGTGCAGATCGGGGATCTCCCGCCTGCGGCAGCGCCACCGAAACCCGGGCCGCCGCCCGATGGTTTGTAGCCTGGGATCTTGTAGCCCGGACCCACGTTCCAGCAGGTTTTGATCCCACAGACAGCTCTCATCACTCTCTCCTTGTCAGGGGTACCCGCGGGAGAGCATCATGCCCTCATAGAGGGCTTTTTCTATGGGCACCCGGCACAGGATGCGGAAGGCTGGCCAGCCGCTCGCGCTGGCAGTGTCTGCCATGGGGCTTGTGATTGGGGCTCCCGCCTTCGCGCAGCAGACCCAGGTCTTCATCGTCGAGTCCGAGCATCAGCAGAACCTCCCCCAGTTCCAGCCCACACACGTGAACCTCGATCAGCGAAAGCTGACGACGCGCGGGCATCGCGAACTGATCCTGGCATTCACCGCAGAGCAGGGCTTCGCGCGGCGTCCATTGCCGCTGGGTACCGTCGAGCTTCATGCGAACGGCGAGCTGAAACCAAGTGGCCTGGACTACGAGCAGTCTCTCCAAAAGCACGGCATCAGCTCGAAGGCGGGTGATCGGCTAATCATCTCCGATATCAAGATCGAGTCGGACAAGATCGTCTTTTTGTTCAATGGTGGTCCGGACAAAAAGCACAAATATTTGCGGCACATCGAAATTGGCGGAGGGATGGGTTCCTCACCGATTGTGCAGGACGATGGGCAGGAGCCGGTGGGGTCGCGGCTTACGCTTGTCTTTGACAAATATGTGCCGGAGATGACTCCGGATCAGGTGCGCGCCCTGATTCAGCCGGTGATGGACTTCAACGTGAAGACGCCGCTCGAAGCCTATGTCGATACGCTGCCTCCCCAGCTGAAGGAGGCCATTCTGAATCATCATGTGCTGGTAGGGATGGAAAAGAAGATGGTGATCTACGCGCTCGGTCAACCGCACGACAAGACGCGCGAGGAGGAGAATGGCATTCCATTCGAAGAATGGATCTATGGCGAGGCGCCGCAGCCAACGCAGTTTGTCCGCTTCTCCGGCAATCGAGTGGTGCGAGTCGAGGTCGCTGCTGTCGGCCAGGATCTGGTGGTCCGCAATCAGGATGAGACCGGAGGGTACACGGGCAGCGGCAATACCCATGAAGTGAAGATGGGCGACGCTGCACCCTCGGCCGACGGAGGCAGCGGAAAGCGGAAGGCGCCGTCGCTTCGGCTGCCGGGCGAGGAGCAGCTGCCGGGCGCTTCGCAGCCAGTCCAGATGCCTGGCCAGCCTGATACGAAACCGCAACCGATACCGGCGCCACCCTCGTCGGCGCCGGGAGAAAACGGTCATTGGTCAACAGCGGGAAACTCAGGAAATGCGATTCCTTGGGCAGGTCGGCAGAGCTGACCGGCAGCCGTCCTCGTGTACACTTAGAGGAGCGGTACGCCGCCTTCTGCCTCACTCCAAGCCTTCACCGATGAGAAGAGTTGCAGGTTCAAGGGCCACTAGGCTGCATCGTTGCGGCCTGAATTTGCGTGCCGGAATAAGCTTCTGAGGAGTTAACGGAGAGTCATGGCAAAGGTTGCAAAGACCGCAGATCGCCAGAAAGTGATGGATACGTCCAAGAGCACGGACTGTCCCAAGTGCAACAAGCCCACGCGCATTGTGAAGCGCGTCAAGGACCGTGAGCGCGGTGTTCCCGGCGGAGTCTACATCTCCTGCTCGGCGTGCGACTTCTACGAGAAGCTCTAAAGACAGATCTCACACCAAACCCAAAAGCCTGGCCGATGAGGCCGGGCTTTCATCATTTAGTGGCGTTGCTCTATTTGGTGGGATTGCTCTTGGCCATATCGCTGAGGATAGTCTGCGCGGCTGCCTTTGGATCCGCGGCAGCGGTGATGGGCCGGCCGATCACCAGCATGCTGGCGCCGGCGGCGAGGGCGAACTGCGGTGTAGCGATGCGTTTCTGGTCTCCTGCGTCCGCACCTGCAGGACGAATGCCTGGCGTAACCAGGAAGGCCTTGGGCAGCGCACTGCGCAGGGCCGCGGCCTCTGCTGCAGAGCAGACCATGCCGTCGATGCCACAGTCGGCGGCGAGGCGCGCGAGGCGCAACACCTGTTCCACCGGAGAACCGGGAACGCCGGTTTCTGCAAGCGCCGTGGCATCCATGCTGGTGAGCACGGTGACGGCGAGCAGGCGCGGCGGATGCGGCAGGGAACGCGCAGCCTCGGCCACGGCGTTGAGCATGGCACGGCCCCCAGCCGCATGAATGGTGAGCATATCCGGCTCCAGCCGCGCCAGCGAGCGAAGGGCGGCGGCGGCGGTATTCGGAATGTCGTGCAGCTTGAGATCGAGAAAGACCGAATGGCCGCGGCGCTTGAGCTCGCGAACGATGCTGTCGCCAGCCGCGAGATAAAGCTCGAGTCCCACTTTGAACCATGATACGGAGCCGGCCAGTTGGTCGGCGCAGGCCAGGGCAGCGGTTGCGTCAGGGAAGTCGAGCGCGACGGCGAGGCGTCCAGTGGCAGTCTGCGCGG
>DASZGZ010000159.1:0-3408 GCA_035938355.1 Acidobacteriaceae bacterium | reverse complement strand
CTCCGGGCTCGTGGCGCGCGCTGCGTACTCTGCGCAGCGGCGGCGGAAGAAGCGTGAGGGCAACAGCAATACGCTAGAGAATATTTCTATCCATGCCCCGGAAGAGCACAGTCACTGATCATGTCAGCCAACCAACGCATTGCTATTGTCGGCGCCGCATCGATACGCGGTAAGGAGCTCAACGAGGCCTTGGGCGAGTCGCCATTCGCGGAGGCCGATTTTGTCCTGATGGACGACCAGGAAGCGATTGGACAACTGGAGTCGGTCGGCGACGAAGTGACGTTCATCCAGCCGATCACCGCAGCCTCGTTTGCGCATACGGACTTCACTTTTTTTACGGGCAATGCGGAGCTGACCCGGAAGCATTGGGAGACAGCTGCGAGAGCAGGCTCGGCGATCATCGATCTGTCGGCTGCGCTGGACACAGAGAGGGATGCGGTAGTCCTGGCTCCCTGGATCAGGTCTTCGGTCGATCCGCTCAACCTGCAGACACCGGCCGTCGTCCCGGCGCATCCCGCAGCGTTGATGCTGGCACTTCTGCTTGGTCAGGTGCGACAGGCCACCGCTGTACGCGACGCTTTTGCCACCATACTCGAACCAGCCTCCGAATACGGACGGGGGGCGATGGATGAGTTGCATCAGCAGACGGTAAGTCTGCTCTCGTTCCAGAGCCTGCCGAAGGCGCTCTATGACATCCAGGTTGCTTTCAATGCCGTACCCGCGGCTGGGCCCGAGGGCAAGATCGACCTGCAGACGACTGAGGCGCGCGTGCGCCGGCACTACGCGTTGTTGGCCGCGGGCAAGTTGCCAGCAGCCGCCATTCAACTTGTGCATGCGCCGGTCTTTCATGGGCACACGCTCTCTCTTGGCCTGGACGTGGAACGGCCAATGACGGCCGAGCAACTGCGCCAATTGCTCGCGGCGAATGAGCACATCGATGTCTCGGCCAGCGACGAGGATGCACCATCGAACCTGACCGCAGCCGGCCAGGAGCAGGTGCTGGTGCGAGTGCGTTCCGCCGAAGACGAGGCTACGGCGACCAATCGCTTCTGGTTGTGGGCGGCAGCGGACAATCTGAAGCTGGCCGCCATCAACGCCGTGGCCTGCGCGCTGGAGATGCGGCGTTTGCGGCCGCAAGGACAGGTGCAGTAGCGATGAAGATCGCCCTGCTCGGTGCAACCGGCGCGGTCGGCGAAAGCATTGCAAGTGAGCTACGCAGGCGAGGCGAGAGCTACCGCGCGGTAGGCCGCGATCGTACATCGCTCGACCGTGCCTTCGGCTCCGATTCGCTGGCAGAGATTGCGGTATGGAATCCGGGTGATTCCGCATCTGCAAGGGCGGCTCTGCATGGTGTCGACGCGGCGGTTTACCTCGTCGGTGTCCCCTACAACCACTTTGAACTCCATCCGGTCGTGATGCGTCAGACCATCGACGCAGCGGTTGCCGAAGGAGTGCAGCAGATACTCCTCGTCGGGACGGTGTACCCATATGGCCGTGCGCAGACCACGCCTGTGCGTGAAGATCATCCGCGCGAGCCGCACACCTTCAAAGGCAAGATGCGCAAGCAACAGGAAGACCTGCTGCTTGAGGCCGACGCGGCGGGAAGGATCCGTGGCACCGTGCTGCGTCTGCCGGACTTCTATGGGCCACGGCTGAAGAATAGCTTTCTCGATAGTGTCTTTACAGCGGCCGCATCGGGCGGGACGGCGAATCTGATCGCACCGATCGATCGTCCGCACCAGTTTGTGTACGTGCCGGATGTGGGACCATCGGTGCTCGATCTGTTACGGCATCCTGAAGCGCATGGCCGATGGTGGCACCTGGCCGGCGATGGCACCGCGAGCATCCGAGAGATCGTCGGGACGGTCGGCGAGATGGCGGGGAAACCAATAAAGACGCGAGTCGTCGGCGCGACCATGCTGCGTCTGATTGGCTTATTTCAACCGGTGATGCGTGAGCTGGTGGAGATGAACTATCTGCTCACCGATCCGCTGATCCTGGATGACTCTGCGTTAAGCGCGTTGCTGGGCGGCGTGAAGAAGACACCACTGCGCGATGGCTTGCAGCGGTCGCTGGACGCTGCAAGCACACACTAATAGCGGGCTAACTACGAACTGCAGAGGCCGCGATATTTCTCGTATTGCGTCAACAGAAATGGATCGGTCATGCCGGCGATGTAATCGGCGACTGTGCGGGGAGCACCCTCCTGCGCGGTGGCGGCTTGGCAGTTGGCCGGCAGCAGCGATGGATCGCGCACCCAGCACTCATACAGCGAAGTGATGATCTGCTGTGCGCGCTCGTGCTCTGGCGTGACTGCGTCGCTCTCATACAGATGCGTGCCGAGATATTGCTTAGCCTCGCGGCGCAGGCCTTCCATCTCGTCCGAGAGCAGGATGAGGCGGTCCCCAGCGTTCCGCACCTGAGCCAGGCTGGTGATGCCGGCCTGCGCGACAGCCTCGCCGCTGCGGGTGATGAGATCGCTGGTGAGCGCGTTGAGCATGCGCTTGAGAGATTCATCGATCAGCCGGTCCGGAGCTGCGTCCGGATAATCGAGCGCCATCGGCGCGTAGTAACGCTCGAAGAGTGCGACGTGGGCACGCACGTGGGAGAGATCGAGGATGCCTGAAGAGAAGCCGTCATCGAAATCAGCTGCCAGATAAGCAATTTCATCGGCCAGGTCGATAAGCTGAGCTTCGAGCGGCGGCTGCTGATCCAGGAAGTATTCAGCAAGCTCCGGGTATTCGGCGGGGTCGTAGTCGCGCGAATGTTTGATGATCCCCTCGCGAACACCCAACGTGAGATTGAGTCCGGGAAAGGCGACATAGCGCTGCTCGAAAGCGGTGACGATGCGGAGCGCGTGCAGGTTGTGGTCGAAGCGCAGTCCGTGGGCGCGCATGGCCTCATCCAGTGCGTGTTCCCCAGCATGGCCAAAGGGCGGATGGCCGATGTCGTGCACCAGGGCCAGCGATTCGGTCAGGTCACCGTTCAGCCCGAGCGCCGTGGCAATCGTCCGCGCAAGCTGGGTCACTTCGATCGTGTGCGTCAGACGGCTCCGGTAGTGGTCCGAATAGCCGTGAGTGAAGACCTGAGTCTTGCCGGCCAGACGGCGAAAGGCCCGCGAATGAATAATGCGGGCGCGGTCACGCTGGAAGGGTGATCGATAAGCGTGCGGCGGCTCGCTGTAGTGACGCGCGGTAAGCGGATCCTCGGGACCACCGTTCACCGCGCATGCCGCGCGCAGCGGCACAGAGCCAAATGTTGTGTGTATCTGGTTCACACGCCGGTCGTTCCGTGAATGCCGATGCTCCGGCTCAGTGCTTGGCGTCCGTGGCAGGTGCGGATTCGCGGGCCAGCTTCACTTTCGCGTTCTCGAGCTTCTTCTGCACCTTGTTCACATCGGTTTCGTCG
>DASZGZ010000158.1:0-9974 GCA_035938355.1 Acidobacteriaceae bacterium | reverse complement strand
GCGATGGACTTGACGCGCAGGCTGCGGTCCAACTCCGTGGGGTCAATGGCGTCGTACTCAATGGCGTACCCGGGGCGCAGCATCTCCGCGTTTTCAAGGCCAGGGATCGAGCGCACAACCTGCCACTGCACATCCATGGGTAGCGAAGTGGACATGCCGTTGACATAGACCTCGTGGGTGTCGAGCCCTTCTGGCTCGAGGAAGAACTGATGCTGCTCCTTGTCCGGAAAACGGACGACCTTGTCCTCGATGGACGGGCAATAGCGCGGTCCGATGGCCTGAATCTGGCCGGAGTACATGGGCGAGCGCGAGACATTTTCGCGAATGATGCGCAGCGTCTCCGGCGTGGTGTACGCGATGTGGCAGGACACCTGACGCTGCGGCAGCGTATTGGTGCGGAAGCTGAAGGGTGTGGGGTCAGCATCGCCGGGCTGCTCCGCAAAGCGCGACCAGTCGATGCTGCGGCCATCGAGGCGAGGCGGCGTGCCGGTCTTGAGGCGGCAGCCGCGGAGGCCGAGGCGCTTGAGACTTTCGCCGAGCAGCACGCTGGGCGGCTCGCCGCTGCGGCCGGCAGGATACTGCTCCTCGCCACAGTGGATGAGGCCGTTCAGAAAGGTGCCCGTAGTGATGACCACTGCGCCCGCTTCGACAGTGCGGCCGTCGCGGAGCTTGAGGCCATGGGCGCGTCGCGTGCCGTCGGAAGCTGTGTCGATCAGCAGATCGATGACTTCGGCCTGCTTGATGTAAAGGCCGGGCTGCGCCTCGAGCATCTGGCGCATTTTGACCCGATACTGCTGCTTGTCGCACTGCGCGCGCGGCGACCACACAGCCGGGCCACGCGAGGTGTTGAGCAGGCGGAACTGGATGCCGACGGCGTCCGCGACCTCGCCCATGATGCCGCCAAGGGCATCGACCTCGCGCACCAGGTGGCCCTTGGCGATGCCGCCGATAGCGGGATTGCAGGACATCTGCGCGATGAGGTCAAGGTTGAAGGTGTAGAGCGCCGTCCGCAGGCCCATGCGCGCCGCTGCCATGGCGGCCTCGCAGCCGGCGTGGCCGGCTCCAACGATGACGACGTCGTATTGTTCCGTGAACGGCATGGGCTGGTTCTGGCGCGGCCCGCCTCATCCTTGCCTTCGCCTCGCGCGGGACAGGATCGGGCGTTCACTTCATTTTACTGAACAGAAGAGCGCGGCGGCCGAAGCCACCGCGCCCCTTGCTGAAACGGGATGCTTTAGAACGAAAGCCGGATCGCCAGTTGCACCTGCCGCGGACTGTAAGCGTAATTGCTGTTGGAGTTGGTGTAGGTGGCGAAGCTTGGGTTGTAGGTCAACTGTGTGGTGTAGGTCTGCGGCCCGGTGTAGCCGGAGCCGCTGACGCCGGCGGTGGATGAACCGAAGGTATAGCCGGTGGTGTTCACCGAGGTGTAGTTCTGGTGGTTGAAGACATTGAAGACCTCGCCCAGCAACTGCAGCGTGTAACGGTCCTGGAAGAGGATCTGCTTCTCGGCGCGGAGGTCGAAGACCTCGGCCCGGCGGATCGTATATGCATTGCGCCCGACAAACGGGACGTACGCCGGGCTGCCGCCGGCTCCGTTCCAGCCGGAGCTGGCCGATGCGGCACTGGGGAAACCGGTAGTGACGAGGTTGTACGGAAGCCCGTTCTGGAGCTGCACCAGCGGATTCAGATTCCAGCCATCGAGCAGGGTGCTCTTGAGACCCGTGTAGTGCCTGGGATATTTGAGGGTAGCGTAGGCCACAAAGCGATTGGGGACGTTGAAGCTGGAATTGGCATACGGTGCATCGCTATATGGATCGATCGGCTGATTGGTAGAGGCCTGCGTCGACTGGTTCTGGTTCTGGTCGAGGGCGTGCGACCAGGTGTAGTTGGCGTCGAAGTCCGCATAGCGGAAGGTGTGGTTGACCACCTCGAGCACCAATGCGTTGTAGCTGGAGTTGATGTTGCTGACGACGGCCGTGACCGCGTTGAAAGCTGGATTGATATAGCCGAAGTTGTAGACCTTGGTGTTGAAGGTGCTGCCGCAGGCCAGAGGCCCGCAGTTGGTGGTCCCGGAAGCGGGCTGCACCACATAGTTCACGAAGGTATAGCCATTGCCCGCATTGCTGTTGTTGTTGGGCGCCTGCGTATTCACGAGGTTGGTGTTGACGAAGTTGCTCAGCTCCCTGCCCAGCGACGAGAGATAGCTCGCGGAGAATACGGTGTGGCCGCCTATGTCCTGCTGCAGGCTAAGGTCGTACTCGAGCGCCTGCGGGTTCTGGAAGTGCTTGTCGAAGTACTGAACGTTCGGCGCAGCCAGCTTTGTGGGGACGAAGTTGGAGGGCTCAATGTTCGGAAACGCCGGGCCACTCTGATTGTTCTTGAAGCTGATGCCGATCTGGCTGTTCGGCGATCCGGTCTGCGAATACGCAGACAGAAGGATGTTGTTGACGAGGCGTCCGTAATACATACCGAAGCCGCCGCGAACGACCGTCTTGCCTTTGCCGAACGGATCGTAGGCGAAGCCAACGCGCGGACCAAGATTGTTCTTGTCACTGGGATGGTTGAACATCTGTGGCAGTGGCGTGAATGTGCCGACAGGTTGCAGAAGGTTTTGAAACGGCCCGGGATTTTGCTGATAGTCGTAGCGGAGGCCGAGGTTGACGGTGAGCTGCGGCGTGGCCTTCCAGTCGTCCTGGAAGAAGAAGCCGTAGTCGGTGGTGGCAACGTCGAAGATGGCTGGACCGAAGTTCTGCCCGAAGCTCGAGTAGCAGGGCAGCGTACCGATGTTGAACTCGCTGGCGCTGACGCCACAGGTGCCGCTGGGCTTGGCAAGATCGGCAAAGAGATTACCGAAGAAGGTGTAGCTGAACTCGCCGTTGGGAGCGTATGGCCCGATGCCGAGGCTCTGGATGTGGTCGGCGTTGTGAACAATGTCGCCACCGAACTTGAAGGTGTGCTGACCATGGATCCAGCTGACGGTGTCCGCAATCTGCCACTTGCGCTCGTCCGGATAGGCCTGGCGGAAGGAGTAGTACTGGGTGCCGTTCGTGAAGCCGCCTGTCGGTAGATTGATCGAAGCAGGCAGGCCTTCAAAGGACCCGGCGTTGATGAATTGTGCGTTATAGGGGCTGACAGGCTGTGCGCTTTCGTCGTCGAGCTCACGGCCATACTGGAAGCGAAGCTCGTTGACGATGTTTGCTGTGAAGACGGTGTCGAGCCGGGCGATGCCGTAATCAAGCTTGACGAAGTCGTTGCCGAAGGCGTCGTTGCTATAGGTGTTGGTCGCCTGGGTCTGCACGCCACCTGGAGAGTCCCACCGCAGGCGGTTGTAGATGAAGCTGACGCGATTCTTCGCGTTGACCTGCCAATCGATCTTCGGCATGTTGATGGTTTGATCGCCGGTGCGATGGACCGGCCCCAAAACGGAGCTCAAGGCGGCCAGGTCCTGGTTATAAAGGGCTACCGCCTGACCATACGTGGCGAGACCGAGGCGCGCTTGCATCACGCAGGCTTGAGAATCGAGATCCTGCGGAAGACCCTTTCCCTTGCCTGCTGCGGCGATGAGCTCGGGACATGTCCAGGGCTGTCCGGTTGCGGGATTCGCCGCGGCGATGGCGGCGTCCGGCGTGCTGTAGAACGTAGCGGGACTCGAGGCCACGGCCGTGCCGGGGAAGTTTCGACGATAGCCATCGTAGGTATAGAACCAGAAGAGCTTGTCCTTGATGAGGGGACCGCCGACGCCGAAGCCCCACTGTTTGCGCCAGTCCTTGGGCTTGTATTGCGTCGTGGTCGTGGTCGCGGTGGCCGGATCGAAGATGGTCAGCTTGGTGAACGCATTCTTTGCGCCCCAGTCGTTGTCGCGATCGTAGAAGTAGAGTTGGCCATGCAGTTCATTGGTGCCGCTCTTGGTGACGGAGTTGATGACGCCGCCCAGCGCTCGACCATACTCTGCGGAATAGACGCCGGTGTTGACCTGAAACTCCTGTACCGCTACCTGCGGCGTGGAATAGCCCTCGCGGGTGCGGCCACGTTCTTCGGAGAAGTAGGCCTGGTTGTCATCGGCCCCATCGATAGTGACATTGTTGAGCAGCGGGCTCATACCCCGGACGGAGAGCAGGCCAAAACCGTTGGCGTCGGCGACCACGCCAGGCGTGAGCAGCGTGAGGTCTGACCAGCGACGGCCATTGATGGGAAGATTTTCGATGTTTTGCGCGGTCAGGTTCGAGGTGAAGTCCGGACCCTGGAAATTGAGCAGCGGCATTCCCCCGGTGACCGTAACCACCTGCGTGCCGGAGGCTACAGGGAGGATCGGCGAGAGGGGTGTGGACTGACCGACGGCGACGACGATGCCGTTGTCCTTGAGCGTGCCAAATCCGGGAGCCGAGACGGTCACGGTGTAGCTTCCAGGCTGCAACTGAGCGGCGTTGTAAAAGCCGCTGCCATCGGCGGTAAGGGTGCTTTCGGCGTTCGTGGCATCGTTATGGACGACGATGGTGGCGCCACCGACCGCTGCGCCTGACGGGTCTTCGACCGTCCCGGCGATGCCTCCTGTAGTCGTCGTTTGCGCAAAGATGGCGGTCGGGGCGAGCGCAAGCGCAGCAACGGCGAACAGGGCGAAGGCCCGGCGGGGTCTGATGGTAAGCATTTGGCTCTCCTCAAAAGAACTGCAAGATGGAATCGAACGGTACGCTTGATCCTGTCCGGGATACAGGGGGCCGTAGACAGAAGCAGCAACAAGACGCTCGCGAGCTGACCACTTCTGGGCCTTCGCTCGACATACCCAATGTAGTCTCGCAGGGCGAGGTAAACACATGGTAAATCGCAGGGATAAGCGCTCCGCCCGCTGTGGATCAACAGGTTTCGATTGTGGATGACCAGTAATTCCCCGGTCAGAAGCGAAGCCGAAGCACCAGCTCGAGCTGGCGTTCACGATAGAGATTGGTGCTGTTGCTGTTGGTGACCGTGCCGAAGATGGGCTGCCAGGTGAGGGTCGGGTTGGTGCTCGCACTCGATGCGCCGCTGATCTCGTAACCGATAGTGCTGATATCTGTAACGTTCTGATGATTCAGCAGATTGAAGCCTTGCACCATGAGCTCGAGCCGCGCCTTTTCGCTGACCGGAATAGTGCGCGACGCGCGCAGGTCGATGGTGTAGGTGCCGGGATAGCGATAGGTATTGCGTCCCACCGCGGGAATCCACGTGGCCCCGCCCGAGCCGTTGATGCTGCCGGCAAGTCCCGAGAGCTTTTCTGTCTGACCGAACTGATTGAGATAACGGATATACGGGATCGCGCCCGCGGTGCGCATGGAGTATGGCAATCCGGTCTGCGCAGTAGCGGTTGGGGCAACGGCGTAGCCGTTAACGAGTGCGCCACGCCAGCCATGGGCCTTCCAGGGCGCGCGGAGAACGATACCGGCGGTCGCGCGCTGTCGGACGTCGAAATTCGAGTCGGCGTATTCCAGGCTCAGGTCGGTTGGGTCCAGCACATCGTTGGCGTCGCTGAAGGTGGTCTCGTTCTGGTTGTTGTCCTGCGCGTGCGCATAGGTATAGCTGGCGCGCAGATGGAGCCAGCGTCCGCCGTTGTGTGTGGCCTTGACCACGATCGCCTGGTAGTGCGAGCCGACCATACTGTTGATGTCGGTGATCGAGCCATAGGCCGGGTTGAGCCGCTGCGTGAAGAGGTGCGTCGAGTATGTGGATTGCTGCAACGGCCCCTGGTGCTGTGGATCCTTCACGGTGTAGGTGATAGGCACGACGGAGGCGAGGTCAATGTTCGTGTCCATGAAGTTGGGCAGGTCCTGCCCGGTGCTGCGGAGGTAGCTGACCGTGACCTCGGTGTTGCGGGAGATGCGCTGGGCTAGCGAGACCTCTGCCTGAGCGATGCGGGGATTCTGGAAGTTTGGGTCGAAGTAGTTGGCAGTAGGCGCTTCGGGCACGACCACGCGGCCGCTGAAGATATACGGAAACGATGGCGCGCCCGCGTCGCCGGGGCGGAAGTAGTAGCCAAGCTGACCGGCGAGGGAACCGGTCTCGGTGTAGGCGGTGAAGATGGTGGAGTTGATGATGCGGCCGAAGTAGATGCCGTAGCCTCCGCGCAGAACCGTGTTGCCCTGGCCGGTGAGGTCGAACGCGGCGCCGACACGCGGGCCGTAGTTGTTGCGGTCGCGGGGGATGAAATTGGTCTGAGGCAACGCGGGGTTCGGCAGCAGCTTATTTTGCGGCGGAAGCTGCTCGTACTCGTAGCGCAAACCGTAGGAGAGCGTCAGGCGATGCCTGACCTTCCACTCATCGCTCAGGAAGACCGCATAGTCATTGGTGTCGAAGCTGAAAACCTGCGGGCCGAGTTGCTGGGTGTAGTAGCTGTAACACGGTGAGGTGCCGACGGCGCTTCCATTGGCGTCGCAATGGCTGGGGGCGAGCGCGTCCGAAGCAAAGTCGAGCAGGCTGGAATAGTCATAACTGCCGTTGCCGTTGTAGATGCTGTCGATGCCATCGAGAACGTGGTTGAAGTCGTAGCCGAGCTTGAACGTGTGGTTGCCGCGCACGTAACTGAAGGTGCTGGCTACCTGGGTGCGGTGCTCATCCGGTAGCGCAGCGCGGTCGAGCGTGGTCGGCTTGCCGATGCGCAGCCCAGAGCCGGAGCTGATGAGCGTGATCTGCGGTGAGCGGCCGAACTGGTTGTGGCTGAATGGTTGCTCGAAGGCGGAGGGTGGTGCGCTGAACTCGGATTCGAAGTCGCGGCCGTACTGCACGCGTAGCTCGTGCATGAGATTGGCGGTAAGAAAAGTGTTCCAGCGGCCGATCAGCACATCGTCGGTGACATGATCGTCGCCGAAGCTCGCGACGCCATAGCTGGTAGCGGTCTGGGTCAGCGCGCCGTGCGGCGAGTTCCAGCGCAGGTAGTTGTACTGAAGGGATATGTGGTTGCGATCGTTCAACTGCCAGTCGAGCTTGGGAAAGAGGATGATCTGGCCGGCGGTGCGGGGCACAAGACCGGTCTCACCCATCAGGCCGGAGACGAACTGCTGATACTGTTCCAGCGCATAGATGGGCAGCGGCACGCCCAGGCGTTCGCGGAGCGTTTCTAGATTCGATGAAGTGAGCTGGCGGTCGAAGAAGGTCGTGATGTTGCCGGGGCGGGAGATGGCGGGGAAGTTGCGGTGGAACTGGTCGTAGGTGAAGAACCAGAAGATACGGTCCGTGCGGACCGGGCCGCCGGCGGCGATTCCCCATTGCTGCCGGTCGTCCGTGGGAGCAACCGGAACAGCGGCGACGGTGCCATCGGACTGTAGCTGCGCCAGTTGCGTGAAGGGATTGCGAGCGCCCCACGCGTTGTCACGGTCGAAGAGGAAGGCGTTGCCATGCAGATGATTGGTGCCGCTTCGGGTGACCGTGTTCACGACGCCGCCGGCCGCGCGGCCGTATTCGGCGGAGTAGTTCGAGGTGTTGACCTGAAACTCGCGCACCGAGGCCTGGCTCGCGAAGTAGGCGGTGCGGGTGCGGCCGCGCTCCTCAGAAAAGAAGGCCTGGTTGTTGTCCGCGCCGTCGAGTGTGTTGTTGTTGAGCAGCACGCTGATGCCGCGAAAGCTGAGCAGGCCGTAGCCCTGCTGGTCCGGCGCGACACCGGGAGTGAGCAGAGCGAAGTAGGACCAGCGGCGGCTATTGCTGGGCAGCTCGTCGATGGAGGTCTCGTCGATGTTGGTGGAGAGCGCGGGCGAGCTCAGGTCGATGACGGCGCCGGGCTCGCGGACTTCGATTGTCTCCTCAGCGCGTGCGATGGTGAGCTGTGCGGGGAGCGGTGTGAAGCGGCCCACCTCAACCGGCACGCGCGCGATATGCAGGCGGGCAAAGCCGGTATGGGTGATCCACGCGTCGTAGTTGCCAGGCGTCAGTCCGAGAAAGCGGAAGTTGCCCTGGGCATCGGTGCGTGACTGGTAGACGTGAGCGGTGTCGGCGTTGGTGAGGTCGACTTCCGCGTCTGCGATTGCAACGCCGCCGGGACCGGCGACCATACCGCCAACCACGCCCTGCGTAGTGGACTGGCCTCGAAGTGAGGAAACCGAAAGGGGTGAAACGGAGAGCATTGCAACGATGGCGGAAAGTGCGCACTTTCCCGAGATCGTTTCCCAACGCTCGCCGCGCTGCGGCATGGCCCTTGCTCCTGAATGCCGTTTCCGAGTTGCAATTTCAGGAGCCGGCCTGCTTCGATGATGGAGGAGAAGCGGCGACGGCTCCATGCCCCTTAAGTGGTGCCTGGAGCTGAGCTTGGCAACGAAACAGGCGTTGCTGTTGCAGAATGGAACCGCACCATGAGGCGGCGCTGACCATGACTCAGGTTCGAGAATTTCTGGAGACGTCTCCGGAAAATGTCACAGTGCGGGGTCTTTTGCACCTCGCAGCGGATTCCGGCGCTGACGGTCTGGTGCTGACGCACGGCGCCGGCGCAAACTGCAACTCGCCACTTCTGATGGCTCTGGCAAACGCATTCAGTGCGTCGGGTCTCACCGTACTGCGATGCGATCTGCCTTTCCGGCAGTCGCGTCCCACCGGGCCGCCGCCGCGAGGAAGCGCAGAACGCGATCAGCAGGGGTTGCGAGCCGCCGTCGCGTGCCTGCGCCGTTTGGCGCCCGGCCGCATCTTTCTCGGCGGCCATTCATACGGTGGGCGGCAGTCGTCGATGCTCGCTGCAACCGAGCCTGGCCTGGTGGACCGGCTTCTTCTACTCTCGTATCCGCTGCATCCTCCGCGACGACCGGAGGAGTTGCGAACCGCCCACTTCCCGAGCCTGCAGACGCCCGCGCTCTTCGTGCACGGCGCCTGCGATGGATTCGGCACGCTGGACGAGATGGCAGATGCCTTGAAGCTCATCCCGGCGCGTTCGGAACTGCTTCCCATGCCGGCCGCTGGACATGAGCTTCTGACCAAGCGCAATCGTGAGGATCTGCTGCGGCTGTGCGTGGAGAGATTTCGATCCTTCGCCGATGCCTGAACAGCGCGAATCAGGTAGTCGCAGGTCCATGAACCACTCAAGGGCACTCCGATAGACTGGAGAGACCGATGTTTATTGATGAAGCAAGAATCCGGGTGAAGGCGGGCGATGGCGGCAACGGCTGCATGGCCTTTCGCCGGGAGAAGTTCGTGCCGCGCGGGGGCCCCTCGGGCGGTGATGGCGGACGCGGCGGCGACGTGGTGATGGAGTCCAGCGAGCGGCACAACACGCTGGTGCACTTCCGCTTCAACCCGGAGCACAAGGCGGAACGCGGGCGGCACGGCGAAGGATCGAACTGCACCGGACGCGATGGCGAGCACATGGTGCTGAAGGTGCCGGTAGGCACCACCCTCTACGACGAGGAAACGGGCGAGCTAATCCACGACTTCGCCCATCCGGATGAGCGGATCGTGGTGGCGCGCGGCGGCCGCGGCGGCCGCGGCAACCAGCACTTCGCGACGCCGACGCATCAGGCGCCGCGTGAGCATGAAGCCGGGCGGTCGGGCGAGGAGCGCAGCTACCGGCTCGAACTGAAGCTGCTAGCCGATGCGGGCCTGGTGGGGTATCCGAACGTGGGCAAGAGCACGCTGATCTCACGGCTCTCCGCGGCTCGGCCCAAGATCGCCGATTATCCCTTCACAACACTCGAGCCGAACCTGGGCGTGGTGACAGTGGGCGAGGCGCCGCACGAAGAGAGCTTTGTAGTGGCGGATATTCCTGGACTGATCGAAGGGGCGAGCGAGGGAGCGGGCCTGGGTGTTCAATTCCTGCGGCACATCGAGCGCACGCGCGTGCTGGTGCACCTGGTGGATGTATCGGATGGCAGTGGGCGCGAGTCGCCGGTGGATGACTTCAAAGTGATCCAGGAGGAGCTCAAGCGCTTTGGGCACGGGCTCGATGAGAAGCCGATGTTGGTGGTCGCATCGAAGGTAGATGTAGCCAACCCGGAGAAGCTGAAGAAGCTGCAAGCGATGGCGAAGCGGCG